>NZ_RAZO01000208.1:0-34297 GCF_004307535.1 Pseudomonas sp. Sample_9 | reverse complement strand
CACAATCTTCAGCGCAACCCAAATCCCTGTGGGAGCGGGCTTGCCCGCGAAGGCGCCAGATCAGATACATCCACATTGAATGACACACCGCTTTCGCGAGCAGGCTCGCTCCCACAGGTCCAGCGGCATCGCGAATAGCCTGGCACCACGCAATCTGAATTTTCCCGCCAATCTGCCCCCTAAATTCTGAGCGGTCGATACACGTCCGCCGATGCAAGGAGGGTCAGTACGCATGTCGGATAACCAAACGCCTTCGCCGCACAACTCGCAGCAATCCACCCAAACACTATTGAGCCGTTTGCTCATGGCGCGCGGGCCCGGCGGTCAGGAAGATGAGGTCCGGGCGATCTGCCTGGAAGAACTGCGGCGCCATTGCGACGAGGTCTGGACCGATCGGGCCGGCAATGTCATCGGCCTGCTCAAGGGCCGCGAACCCGATCCGGACGGCGAGCACGCTGTGCGCATCATGGGCCACATGGATGAGATCGCCATGCTGGTCAAACGCGTCGAGCCGGACGGTACGTTGCGGGTGGTTGCCCTCGGCGGTGCGAACCCGGTGAATTTCGGTGTGTGTCCGGTGGATATTCTCGGCGACGCGCAAACCCTGCCCGGCGTGCTCTCATTCGGCTCGATGCACGCCACCACAGGCTCGCCGCAGGGCCAGGATGTGATGAACGGCGCGGTGGAGTGGAAAGACGTGCACATCATCACCCGCCACGACCCGCAAACCTTGCAAGACATGGGCGTGCGTCCCGGCACCCGCGTCGTGCTCAGCCAGCACTGGCGCACGCCGTTCCGGGTGGGTGACGCCACCGCTGCGCATTTTCTCGATGACCGCGCGCCTGTCGTCGCCATGCTCCAGGCCGCCGAGCAACTCAAGCGCAGCCCGACCGAATTGGCGCACGACACCTACTTTGTCTTCACCACCCTCGAGGAAGAAAGCAACGCCGGCGCAATGTACGCCGCTGCGCACCTGCCCGGCGACACCACAATCGCGGTGGAAGTAGGCCCGGTGATGAGCGAGTACGCAACGCGATTGAGCGTCGACCCGATCATCGATACCGGCGACCAGAAAGGCTATTACTCGCGCGGGGTGGTCATGGCTCTGGCCGACGCCGCCAAGCGTTGCGGCTTCGAACCACAGTTCGCCCTGCTGGTGGATTTCGCTTCTGACGCCAGCGCGGTGATGAGTTCAGGCATCAGCGCCCAGGCCGGATGCATCGCAATCCCGACCGAGAATACCCATGGTTTCGAACTGGTGGTCGACGGCGCGATTGAAGCGTGCGCACAGACTTTGGTGAAATATCTGCAAGGCCCGCAGAACGAGGTATCGACTTGAGCCGCTGCCCAATAAAAAAGGGAGGCCCATTGCAGGCCTCCCTTGTTTTTCACCGTCAAGAAGTTCCCAACCCCTGTGACAAATCCGAAGACGACGGCCGCGCCGGATCCGGCTTGGTTTCAACCTCGGTTTGTTCAGTGGTCCGGGTCACCGTATCACGCACGGCTTCATACCCTTCCTGAGCTTTCTGCTTGGCCTTGTCGACCATGCCCGCGCTGGTACGGCCCATGTAGCGCTGTTCAGTGGAAGTAGTCGGCAACGCCGCGCCGAGCAATGCACCGAGCGCAACCCCAGCGGCAGCGACCATTAGCGGTTGCTCCTTGAGAATGTGACTGAATTGCTGGCCAAGCACTTGCGAATTACGCGACAGTCGATCACTGGCGTCATGCATCGCATGGGTCAGATTTTCCTTCGCCGCACCGACGTTTTCCCCGAGGTGGCTGGCCTTGCCTTTCAGCGACTGGTAGCCGTCCTTCAGCGAGTCAGTGGTCGAATGCAAATGCGCGCGCGCACTGTCGATGCCATCGGCCAAACCATCGGCCCACTCGCCGGCCTTGTCTTGATCCGGCCCGCTGCGATAGGCCGGTTGCGGCACGGGCGGGCGATTCTGGCTCATCATCAACCAGAGCAGGCCCACCGAAGTCAGCACCGCTGGCACCGGGTTATTGCGCACGCTGGTGCCGAGATTGGTGAAGAACGTCGAGCCGTTGCTCTGCATCATTCCCCAAGCCTGATCGATCATCTGCCCGGGAGTGAACTTGCTTTCCAATTGATCGACGATGTTGCCGATGCTCGCACGTTGCGCATCGATTTCGCGCTCGATCTGCTCCGGGCTTTTTTCCGCTTCGATATCCAGTTCGCTTTTCATGAGACTTTCCTCCGCAGCGCTTCCTGATCCTTGTTCAAGGCGTCGAGAGTGCGATCAGGTTTGAAGTGAGATGGCTCGAATTGTTTCTTCCCGGATTGCAGCATGGCGAAGCCAATGATCATCACCACCACGCCAACTATCAGCGCGGCCAGCCACGGCGCCATGAACATGCTCAGGCCGTACACCGCTGACATCAGCAGAATGATGAAGCCGGCGAGAAACACGATAGCACCACCGGCAACCGCGCCGATGCCAGCCTTCAGCGTGCTGAGGCTGTTCTGCAGTTCGGCTTTTGCCAATGCCAGTTCCTTTGTGAACAACGCTGGCACCTCGCGCGACAGTTGTCGCAACAGGCCGACCACCGAAGCGTCATCCGTTTGGCCGAGGGGCCTTGCCCCGCTCAGATCAGATTCATCTCTGTTCATCACAGTTCTCCTTTGGCGTCGGGTGCGTGCGGTACGGAAGCCGCGGCAAAATCAGAAGGGTGATCGCTGTCACTGGGCGAGGTCGGGGTGATGCCGGTGGCCAGTCCCGGGTTGGCGTGGGTCGATGGCGGCACTGAGGTTTCATAGGGTCGCTGCGCACCGTAATCGGCTGGCGGTGGCGTCGATGTCGTGCCCGCCGCCGGATCATGTTCGGCGCTGACCGTCGCTGCTGCGGCCGTGCCGGCTTTGAGAAACCGCGACAGTCCGAAACCGATAGCAATGCTGCCGGCGATGAACAGCCCCGGATTGCTGCGCGCCAGATCCGCCGCATCGTGCAGCAACTGCTCGGCACTCTTGCCGCGCAGGTTGCCCGCCAGCCCGGTCATGGAATCCGCCATGTCCGTCAGGTAGTCGGACATGCCCAGCGTGTCCTTGTCCTGCAACTCCGAGACGAAGCTCTTTGCGCCTTGGGCCAGTGCTTCTATCTGTTCCGCCGCGGTGTCGCGGTACTGTCCGAATTGTGCGTCGGCCTGTTGCCGCGCACCGCCGAGTGCTTCATTGACGTCGTCCTTCAAATGTTCAAAACCCTGTCCAGGCTTGCTGTTCGGATCACCTGATTCAAAGCCTGCCCTGCTGTCTTGAGTATTCATGTGGCCCCTCGCGTTCTGACTTGAAAACGGAAAAACGGGACTACACGGCAACATTGCCTCGAGCCCCCACATAGAAGATGACGGAGCAGCTTGCGCGAGAGTTCAAAGAGGTTGATGAGCGTGCGACATCAGGTCTGGATCAGCGACGAAAGGTTGCGCTTGGCACGATTGCGTTGAGCTTCTGCGCCTGGCTGCGGTCAAGACAAGGCACACGGATTCGTCCTGATGACTACAGTGAACCCCGCAACGCCGCCGATAGATGGCAGAATCCCCACACCCTGATCACTTCGGAGACCGCAATGCTTCGCCTGTTTGAAGAAAGGCTCGACCCCTTCCCGCCCGACGAGGCGCCGCCACCGCCAGTCGGCCTGATGCGCTTCTTGTGGGCCTGCACCCGGGGCGCGCGCGGCTACATTCTGGCCTTCGCCCTGCTCAGCGCCAGCGTGTCGATCTACGAGGCGTGGCTGTTTTCTTTCCTTGGGCAAGTGGTGGATCTGCTCTCGACCTGGCAATCCGGCGGCGCCGCCGGTGATGAGGAAAGCCGCGTGTTGTGGGGCATCGGCATCGTGCTGGTGGTCAGCATCGGCCTGGTGGCGCTGCGCACGATGGTCCAGCACCAGATCCTCGCGATCAATCTGCCGCTGCGCCTGCGCTGGGACTTTCACCGGCTGATGCTGCGGCAAAGTCTGTCGTTCTTCTCCGACGAGTTCTCCGGCCGGGTCACGACCAAGGTCATGCAGACTGCGTTGTCGGTGCGCGAGGTGCTGTTCACCTTGATCGAAATCCTCCCCGGCATTGGCGTGTACTTCATCGCGATCATTGCGCTGGCTGGTGGCTTTGCGCTGAAGCTGATGCTGCCGTTTCTGGCATGGATCGTTTTGTTCGGGCTGGCGATGGTGTATTTCGTCCCGCGTCTGGGCAAGGTCGGCCAGGAACAGGCCGATGCGCGCTCGTCGATGACCGGGCGGATTGCCGATGCCTACACCAACATCACCACGGTCAAACTGTTCTCGCACTCCAAGCGTGAAGCGCACTTTGCCCGTGCAGCGATGGAAGATTTCAAGCTCACCGGATTTCGCCAGATGCGGCTGGTCAGTCAGTTCGAAATCGTCAATCAGGCGCTGGTGGTGGCGTTGATTCTCGGTGCCGGCGGTTATGCGTTGTGGCTTTGGCATCAGGGTGAAGTCGGCACCGGCGCTGTTGCGGCGATCACCGCCATGGCGTTGCGCATCAATGGCATGTCGCACTGGATCATGTGGCAGATGACTTCGCTGTTCGAAAACATCGGCACCGTCCAGGACGGGATGGCCACCCTGACCAGCGGCCCGAAAGTCCAGGACGCGCCGGATGCCAAAGTGCTGGAGCCGGCCGGCGGCGAAGTGGTTTTCGACAATGTCAGCTTCAACTACAACGGCGAACGCCAGGTGCTCGACGGCTTGACCCTGCATATTCGCCCCGGCGAAAAAATCGGCCTGGTCGGCCGCTCCGGTGCTGGCAAGTCGACGCTGATCAACCTTCTGCTGCGCTTCTATGACGTTGATCGCGGCGAAATCCGCATCGATGGGCAGAACATCGCCGAGGTCACCCAGGACAGTCTGCGTAGCGTGATCGGCATGGTCACCCAGGACACGTCGCTGTTGCACCGTTCGATCCGCGACAACATTGCCTACGGACGCCCGGACGCCACCGACGAAGACATCCATCGCGCGGCAGTGAACGCCCAGGCCGATGGTTTCATCAGCCAGTTGAGCGACAAGCAGGGCCACAGCGGCTACGACACGCTGGTCGGCGAACGCGGTATCAAGCTTTCGGGCGGGCAGCGCCAACGCATCGCCATCGCCCGGGTGATGCTGAAGAACGCACCGATCCTGCTGCTCGACGAAGCCACCAGCGCACTGGACTCGGAAGTCGAAGTCGCGATCCAGGAAAGCCTCGATGAAATGATGCAGGGCAAAACCGTGATCGCCATCGCCCACCGCTTGTCGACCATCGCGGCGATGGACCGGCTGATCGTCATGGACGAAGGCCGCATCATCGAACAAGGCACCCACGCGCAATTGCTCGAGAAGAACGGCACCTATGCGCGTCTGTGGCAGCACCAGAGCGGCGGGTTCCTCGGTGAGGACCGGGGTTTGGTTGAGGTGATGGAGGAGTGATCAGGCTGGAGGGCCGGGGCCGGCCCTCCATCGATTGGCCTAGATGGTGACGGGGCTTTCGGCATCCACCGGAAGCTTTACGCGAAACACGGTTCCGCCCTTCAGGTCAGAGCTGACCTCGATCGAGCCGGCATGCGAGGCGACGATTTCCGAGGCGATGAACAGGCCCAGACCCAGCCCGGCAACGGGCCCGTGATCAACCACGGAGCGCTGCGAGAACCGCCCCATCGGGTTGAAGATGAACGGCAACACATCTTCCGGAATCGGCTCCCCGCCGTTGTGCACCGTGAACACCGCGCAATCCTCCCGAGCTTCCAGTGCAACCGTGACCGGAAACTGATTATCGCCGTGGGTCACCGCATTGCTGATGATGTTGGAAAAGACCTGTTCCATTCTGGCGCCATCGAACGCTCCCATCACCGCTTCCGTCGCATCGAACCGCACGTTGGCCTGCGGATGAAAGGCGCGGATTTCCTCGATCACCCGCTCGCACACAGGGCTGAGATCGATCAGGGATTTTTTCACCGGAATCCCCGGCCCCATCTGGCAGCGCGTCAGATCCAGCAGGTCGCCCACGATCTGGCTGGCGCGCTGCACGCTGGCGTAGATCTGCCTGGCCACTTTGCTGGTGCGCGGGTCGGTGGCTTCGGTACGACGCAACATATCCGCACCGAGCAGAATCGCCCCCAGCGGCGTGCGCAAGTCATGGCCGAGAATCCCTAGAAACACGTTGCGCGACGCCTCGACGGCGCGCGAGTAGCTGGCAATCGACTCGGCCAGCGCCTGATCGATGGCTTCGTGGAAGCGCGTCATGTCGTCGACATTCACTGATCTGCCATCCTTGACCTGACGCAGCCACTGGCTCAGCACACTGGTGCGCAGCGCGCGGTACTCCGACACCATCTGATCGATGGTAAAACCGGCCATCAGCCGCGTCACCGCGTGGGTTTCCGCAGCTGTTTCTTCATCGTCGCGCGGCGCTTGGCCCTGGGCTTTGGCGATTTGTTCGCTCATGGTCTGCTTGGTCCGCAGATCGATGACGATGGCGCGCAACATCTGCTCGGCGTGATCGCGCAGCGCGACGTTATCCAGCTCCACCCCCGGCGTCTCGATGGTGCGGGCGAAATCTTCCCAGGCCTGCAGGATCGGCTCTAGGTTTTCGAGAATGAAATCTGGCAGGCGCATGGCTGTGGTCCGCAGGGGAAATCCATCAACGCCAGCATCTGAGCCGGCGCAGATATTGGAAAGGGCAATTCAGGAGTACAGAAGGTACGGCTGACCTCGTGCAGCCTACCATCATTGCAGTGGTTCAACGCGGGAGGAAAATCGGCAGCAGCCGCTTGTGACGAAAGCCATCAGTACACTCAGCTCCCTGTGCTTGAGCTGCTGCCCGCAACGCTCAAGTCGCCACCCGGAAAAGCACCACCCTCAATGTGATACACGCTCGGCTCTGCGGAAAAATAATCCTCCAGCCCCAGCATGAAGCGCTGATGGTCGTCACTCTCTTCAAACCCCGGCGAGTGATCCTCAAGCGATTGCCAGCGCACGATCAAATTGAATTGCTCGGGGGTTTCGATACCTTGCGCCAGCAAGTGGCCGCCATATCCCTTGGCGCGGGTGAGCAACGGTTCGACTTCGGCAAATGCCCGTCGGAAGGCTTCAGTCTGATGCGGGTGAACGGGCAGCACAGCGATTTCATAAACCATGATGTATCTCCAAAATCAGTGGGCGGATTCAGACGATGAGTGAAGGCTCGACGGCGATGGCGATTTTTCCCAGCAGACCGTTGTTGGCGCTCTCCAGTCGAGCGTGGGCGAGCGGGATGTCGGCGAGGGAATAGACCGCGCCAACGTGGGGCCGCAACTGGCCGCGCTCGACCAACGCGCTCAATTCATCGAGCTTGCCGCGATTCTGCCGGGTGAAGACGAAGTGGTAGCTGGCGTTCTTGCCCCAGGCCTGGACGAGGTTTTGTGGCTGCGCGATATCGACGATCGAGACGACGCGGCCAAGCTGGGCGAGCGCGTCGGCACTGCGAGACAGGGTATCGCCGCCGATGGTGTCGAACACCACATCAACGCCATGCCCGGCGGTTTCGCGCATGATCGCTTCGACGTAATCCTCTTGGGTGTAATCGATCACCACGTCGGCACCCAGGCTGCGGACGAAATCGGCGTTGGCCTCGCGCACGGTGGTGAACACTCTGGCGCCCATGGCTTTGGCCACCTGAATCGCCACATGGCCGACCCCGCCGGCGCCGCCGTGGATCAGAATGCTTTCGCCAACGCGGAGCACGGCGCGCACGGTCAGCGCTTCCCAAACCGTACCGCCGACCAGACTCAGACTGGCCGCCTCAAGGTGGCTCAGCGAGCCAGGCTTTCTGGCGATGATGCTTTCGGCTGCGACGTGGTACTCGGCATAACTGCCCTGCCCGTCGAATATCTGCGGGGTGTACCAGACTTCGTCGCCCGGTGCGAAAGCGCTCACGCCCGGCCCGACGGCTTCAACCACGCCCGACACGTCGTGACCGGTAATGGCTGGCAGCGGCACAAGATCGGGATAGTCACCGCGCCGAACCTGATAATCCAGCGGATTGATGGAAGTAGCGTGCACTCGGACCAGCACTTGGCCCGCTTGCGGAACCGGTTTTGGAACGTCGCTGAGTTCGAACGAATCAGGACCGCCGAAGGATTTCAAAATCATCGCTTTCATGGCAAAACCTCGTATCGATAAAGAGGGATATCGAGAATTCTCGATATCCTAGAGTAAAAAAATTTACAGCTCTTTCCCTATGATCTCTGCAAGCGCGCTGATAGCAGCCTCATTGCGTTTGTAGTAGGTCCATTGACCGATGCGTCGCACTTCCACCAGCCCCACCCGCTGCAACGTGGCCAGGTAACTCGACACCGTCGACTGCGACAGGCCGATACCTTCCTGGATGCTGCTGACGCAAACACCCTCGACGAGAACGTCACCCTCATCCTGCGGGGGGAAGTTCTTGACGGGATCCTTCAGGCCTTCAAGGATCTTGAGGCGCGTCGGGTTCGAGAGGGCTTTGAAGATTTCGATCAGTTCCATGCGCCGAGGATATCGAGATTTTTCGATATGTCAATGTGGTTTTTTGACTCGTTTCTTTCAGGAAACAATCGGGTCCTGAAGAATGCGCGCGTCGATGCAAGGCCGACCGTCCAGATAGAGCTGTTGGAACTGTGCGCACTCCATGGCTTTCGCAAACAGCCATCCCTGTGCATAGCGCACCTGGTTGGCGCCCAGGAAGTTTAGCTGTGCCGGGGTCTCGACGCGCTCAGCAACAAGTGTCAGCCGTAGCGCGTGGCCCATCTGAATGACGTGAGTGACCAGTAAGGTCTTCTCCTCTGCTTCGCTGATCTGCTCAACGAAGGATCGGTCGATCTTGAGCACGTCCAGCGGTAATTGCTGCAGGTATTGCAGACTCGAATAGCCGGTGCCGAAGTCATCCAGCGCGACAACAAACCCGGCGCTCCGCGCGCGCTCCAGCGTTTCTTTCGCTGACGTTAGATCGACGAGGCTTCGCTCTGTCACCTCAAGCCATATCTGCGGGGGCTGTACGTCGAGGCGACGGCTTTCATTCAATAAAGTCGGTATCAGTCGCCCGGAGCTCACATCGGCAGGGGCCAGGTTCAAGGCCACGTGCAACGAACGGTCACTGGCGAGCATGGCGCCAAGGTCTGCGAATACGCGGTGAACCACTTGGTCAGTGATCGCTTCGATCAAGCCACTGGATTCGGCCAGCGGGATGAACACGTCCGGGTAGACCAGCGTGCCGTTGGGTTTGCGCCAGCGGATCAAGGCTTCGGCGCCGATGCAGCGCCGGGTCTCAATTTCGATGATCGGCTGATAATGAACCACGAACTCCTGGCGCCGCACCGCGCGCTCCAGTGCCGCCAGCGGGGACAGCTTGCGACGCCACCAGCGCAGGCTCGCAATGACCAGGCCGACGCTGATGACAAGACCGATCGGCAGCAGATAAAGCACGTGTTGCCCGAGGCTGCGCAACAGTTCCTGTCGCGGAATTGCGGCGATTACGGTGAAGTTGCCCTGAGCCACCAGTGTGTAGAGAAAGCCGTCCTTGAGGCCATGCGTAGGCCGCTCATGCACCAAGGCAAGGAAACTCGCCATGTTCGGGTCCGCCGGGCCGAGCAAGCGGCCCTGACGTGTGCCGACGGCCAGCCTGACGCCTTCATCCAGTACGACTTCGCGAAACTGCTCCGGGTCGACCAGCACGTTGAACGCAGCAAACTGCAACGCCAGCATCGGTTTGATCAGCTCGTTGTCATCCTGCGCATCGATGGACACCTTCACCCCGTCGTCGGTGACGAAATCCTCCGCCCATTGCTTCGACCGCGGCGGCGTGGCGCCCCATGACGTGCAGGCAAATACATCTTCTTCGTAGCCGACCGTCTCGACCGAAAACGTATTGATGGCAATCATGCGCATCTGCTCGATGCCCTGTGGCGAGCAGGGTTCGAGGTCAGTGACAGCAATGCTTTTCAGTGCCTGGGAGGCCTGCGCAAATGTCTGACTGGCGCGATCGTTGGCAATCGCGGCGAGCGTTTGCAGGCGGTCATGAGCCGCGTAGATCGACAGCATCCAGCCAGCCGCTAGGGTCATGCCCAACGGGACGATCACCGCAAGGGCCGTCAGCAATATTCCCCGCCGCATGATCTTGGAACGCTTCATTTCACCGCCCGAATGATTTGGCCCGTGACGCGTCTTCGCGAGTGCTGGACGCGCCGTTTGCGCGGCACCTACCGCTGCTTTTAGCGTGGAATCGAGCCAGAATCAATAACTCTGCCGATTAGTTGAAAGCCCCGTGACATGCATCAATTTGTAGCCTCATTCGGAATCGCTTGAGGCCATCGACAAGTACGATTCAACTCGATTGCGTCCACCCTGTTTGGCGCGGTAGAGGCATTCATCGGCTTTCTTGAGGACGATTTCCGCAGTAGTCGGCAAGTGTTCACACGTTGCCACGCCGATCGAAGCGGTAATGCGCCCCACGGTCGGAATATCACTGGTCGCAATGGCCTGACGTATCCGCTCAGCGATGGCACTGGCTGACTCGACATCGGTTTGCGGCAAAATCAACAAGAACTCCTCTCCCCCGGCTCGGCACGCCAGGTCGCCGACGCGGGAATAGGATTGCAGCGTATGCGCGACCTGTTTGATCGCCAGATCGCCCTTGTCGTGGCCGAAGGTGTCGTTAACCTTTTTGAAATGGTCGATGTCCAGCGATAACACCGAATATGTCTGCCCGCTGCGCTCAAGGCGGCGCAACTCCTGATCCATGGCTCTGCGATTGGCCAGCCCGGTCATGGGGTCGGTCAGCACCTGCTGGTTAAGGTGGCCCAGCTTCGCTTGCAACAACTGCACGCCGGCAAGCATCGCCTGGCGGATGGAAAATGCCTCGTGATACCAAGCCTTGACGTGGCGAAGTTGCTCGCTGGCCTGCGGCGCTGACAACTGCCGGGCAATACGCGACAGCTGGTTGAGCGGGCGACAGATCAGCAAGGTGCCGAACCAGATCAGTACGAAGCCGATCAGTGCGGCAGGCAGCATTCCCAGCAGCACATCGCGCATCAAGGTGTTCAGCGGCGCCAGACTCACTTCGCGCGGCTGCTGCGCGACCACCGCCCAGCCAGCGCCCGGCACCTGAGCGTACCCGGCGAGCATGGGTACGCCTTTGTAATTACGCACGCTCATCGAGCCGCTCTCGCCACGCAACGCCGCATCGACGGTTTTGCTCCAGCCCAGGGTGTCGCCAATGCGCGCCGCCTCAGGGTGAAAAAGCAGTTGGCGATCCTGATCCGCCACAAAGGCAAAGGTGCCTTCGTGGTGAAAATGGCGGCTGATCAGGGTGTGCAGCGCGTTGTCTTCGCGCAGATAAACCGAGCCGCCAATGATGCCCACGTAACGCTCAGCAGAGTCGTAAACGGGTTCGGAGATGAATACGACGAGATTGCCGGCGGCAGACGTATACGCGGAGCTGATGAAGGGCCGCTTCGCCTCGATGGCTTTGAGAATGGCATCCGAACGCAGCGTTGAACCGTTGATTTGCAGGGTATCTGGGTACGCCTCCAGCACCTTGGCAGTGCTATCGATTATGGCAATCGAGTTGAAATCGGCATCCTGTTTTTGCAGGCGCAGCGCTTCGGCGCGCATGACGCCGGGGTCACCCCAGGCCTTGCCCAGTTCACTGGCGCTGTACCGCAGATGGTTCTGTGCTGAATGAATGAATTCAGCGAGACTCGAAGCGACCTTAGCTGCATAGGCGCTGTTCGACTGCAGCGCATGATCAACCAAGGCATCGCGCTGCACGCGGTAGGCCGTGACAAGGCTGTTGCCCAACGTCGCCAGAACAGACAGCAGTACCAGGGAGAGAATCAGCCAACGCAAATTCAGCGCAGTTACGGGCTGCGTGGCACCCAGCGTCTCGTCGCTGGCCGATTCATTTGGGGGGTCCGTTCTGTCGATCATCGTCTGCCCTGACAGGTCTCTTTGGGAGTTCGCAGCGAAAGCGCCTCAGCGAGTATATGCGCTTGTGCGTGACACGCCTGAGGGACTTCCAATAGGAGAGCGTCTGCCTGCTGCGTTTGAACTTCAAACCGGGTCCAGCAACACCCACAACCGCACGATTTTCCCTTCGCTGATTTCCGCCACGTCGACACCGCTGACAACAGTTGGCCCAGCGCTCGGGCCCGCATGCCAGCGCAGGTAACCCAAGCCATGATGCCCAACCGCCGGCCCCTCGGGAACAAAAGCGAAGTCCGCCCCGAACTGATCCAGCAACGCACCGGCCACCTCTGAAATCGCCGCCCGCCCGGTGACGATGCCAGTCGGTTCGTACATCGTCGGTGTGCCTGCAAAAAGCTCATGCACCGCCGCAATGCGCTTTTGTGCATCGCGCTCGTTGAACACGCGCTGCAGGTTGGCCCGCAGCAAGGCGTCGTAGTTTTCCACCTCATTGATATTTCGCGAATCTGAGCCAGACATTTTTGAATCCTCGATTGGTATGTGAAGCCCGGTTGCCCGGGCTCAGCGGTCAACCATGTTTGACCAGGTTCAAGGCTGGCAGCGGTCCGCCCGGGAACTGCGCAAGCATTCCCTGCTGCACACCGCCCAGGTCGATGCCGTAAAAACCCAATTGATCAATCAGCTCTGCAACTTTGGTTTTGCTCGCGGCATCTTCACCGGAATAAAACAGCACACGCTTGCCGCCCTCGGCGGAGGGATCGCTCAGCAGAGCCGCGAGCAAATGGTTGAAGGCCTTGACCACGTGCGCACCGGGCAGCATCTGCGCCACCACTTGCGAAGACGGCTGGCCGCCCAGATCGAACGGCTTGAACAGTGGTGCTTCGATCGGGTTGTTGGCATCGATCACGATGCGCCCATCCCAAGGCCCGAGATCGCGCACGGCATCGGGGATTTTCGACCAGTTCACCGCCAGAAAAACAATGTCCGCCTGACTGGCTTGCTGAGCCGTCACCGCTTGTGCGAGTGGACCCAATTCGTCGACCAAACCGGCAAGGCTCTGCGGCCCACGGCTGTTGGCCAGACTGACCGGCAGGCCTGCGTTGACGAGCAACCGAGCGATGGCGGTGCCGATGGAGCCAGTACCAATGATGCTGATAGTCATGATGCTCTCCTTACGCTGTGAAGCCGCCGTCGACGATTAATTCTGCGCCGGTGACAAACCCGGCGTCCGCACTGGCCAGGTACGCCACCGCGCTGGCAACATCCTTGCCCTCGCCGTACCGCCCCATGGCGATGTTCGGGCGTAGGAAGTCCGCAATGGGCCCGTCGGCCGGGTTCATGTCGCTGTCGGTCGGGCCAGGATGGACGGTGTTCACAGTGATGCCGCGCGGCCCAAGATCGCGCACCAGTCCACGACTGAAACCGGTCAGCGCACCTTTGCTCAGGGTGTAGACGGAGGCGGTAGCGAACGCAGCGTATTGCACCATCGAGCTGCCGATGTGAATGATGCGACCGCCCTGCCCCATGTGTTTGAGCGCTTGCTGAGTGGCGACGAAGACGCCGGTCACGTTCACCGCAAGGATGCGTTGAAAGTCCTCAAAGGCGATGTCCTCGGGGGCACCGAGCAGGCTGATACCAGCGTTGTTCACCAGAATGTCGATCTTGCCAAAACGCTGTGCAACCTCGGCAATCGCTGCACGTACAGCCTCGGGATTGCCCGCATCGGCCGCCAGCGCCACAGCCTGGCCGCCCGCCGCGACGATTTCCTGCACGACCGCTGCGGCGCGATCTGGCGATGCGTTGTAGGTGATAGCGACGTTGGCGCCATCTGCCGCGAGCCGCTTGGCGATTGCTGCGCCGATGCTGCGTGAGCCACCGGTAACGATGGCGATTTTGCCGGTCAGTGGAAGCGTGGAAGTGTTCATGGTCAAGCCTCTGGGTGGTTGGAGTTGACGAGGCTATGAGACGCCTTTTGATCTTCCACCAGTAGCGGAAGCCCACTAGAATCACTTTCAATCATTCGTTGAAGGTGCGCAGATGGAAACCTTAGGCAATTTGCTCTCATTCGTGCGCAGCGCCGAGGCGGGAAGCTTCTCTGCCGCCGCGCGGCGCCTGGGCCTGACTCCCGCGGCGGTCAGTCGCAATGTCGCGCAACTGGAGGCCAACCTCGGCGTACGCTTGTTTCAGCGCAGCACGCGCAAACTCACGCTGACCGAAGCGGGAGAACGCTTTCTGGCCAACGTCGGTTCGGGACTGGAAAGTGTTCAAGCGGCGATTGCCGATGTGGCCGGCAATGCCGGAGAGCCTTCAGGGCTTTTGCGTCTGAGCGCAGCACCCGGTTTCGCCAGGGATTTTCTGCTGCCGCTAATGCCCGAGTTTCTCAAGCAATACCCCGCCGTGACCCCTGAATGGCACGTCGACAATCGCCAGGTCGATCTCATCGCGGATGGATTTGATGCGGCTATCGGCGGCGGCATCGAACTCGCGCAAGGTGTGGTCGCCAGAGCCATTGCCCCGGCGCATCTGATTCTGGTGGCATCGAAGGAATATCTCTCGGCACACAAGCGCATCCGGCACATCGAAGAGCTGGCGACGCTGGATCATCTGGCCATGCGCTCGGTGCAGACCGGCAAGGTGCGCAGCTGGATGCTGCAAGGCCCCGACGGGCAACGGGCACCGCTGGAGTTGGCGCCGCGCCTGTTGGTCAACGATCCGCAAGCGCTGTGTCAGTGCGCGCGCTTGGGATTGGGGGTTGCGCTGTTGGCGGTTCCCGACGTGCTGCCGTATCTGCGGGACGGCACGCTGGAAAGGGTTTTGCCGGGTTGGCATGTCGATGCGGGACAGATCTATTTGTACTTTTCCAGCCAGAAACTGCTGCCGGCAAAAACCCGGGCGTTTGTGGATTTTCTGGTCGGTCAGGCTCGAGCGGATGGGTGGGCCGCTCTTCTCGATGCTCGGACTTAAAAAGCAAGTCATACGACCTCTGAAACTCAACCAGCATCACGCCTAAGCGGTTTTTCAAGCCTTTCGAGCTTGCCGCGCCTGCTCGATTAAGGTACAAATCGGGCAGTTGTACGACAACATAATAAAAACCTGAGCCACCCCGAGTGGCTATCATTTTTGAGATCTGCCATGTCCCGTCCTGAGTTTGCGCCAACCGTACCGCCGCCCTTCCCCCGTTATCTCGCCGTGATCATTCTGTTGTGCATGGGTTGTGCGTTCGCCGGCAACCACGTCGCGGCACGGGTCGCTTTTGATGATGGCGCGGGCGTGTTGCTGGCGATTCTGATGCGCTCGGGCGGGACCTTGCTGGTGCTGGCCATTCTCGTCCTGTGGCAGCGGCAAAGCCTGCGCCTGCCGACGGGCGCGTGGCGTTGGCAACTGTTGTTGGGCCTGTTGATTACTGCGCAGAGCCTGTGTCTGTACTCCGCTGTCGCGCGGGTCCCGGTCGCTTTGGCGCTGCTGGTGGCCAACGTGTTTCCGATCCTGCTCGCCTTGCTGACCTGGGCGCTGGGCGGCCCACGACCAAGCGCGCGCACCGCGATGTTGATGGGCTTGATTCTCGTGGGATTGGTGTTCGTACTGGACGTCCCCGGACGTCTGTCAGACAGCGCCAGCGTCGGTCCGGAATGGCTACTGGGCGTTGCACTCGCCTTCTGCGCCGCCAGCGTATTCGCCTGCGCGCTGTGGATCACTGATCACAAGCTGTCGCAAGTGCGCGGCTCGGTGCGCAGCCTGCTGACCATCTTCATCGTCTTCAGCAGCGTCAACCTGGCCGGCCTGACCGGCGCCCTCCCCGGCGGACTCAACCTCCCCGCCACTTCAACCGGCTGGCTGGCCCTTGCCACGCTTGTCGTGCTCTATGGGACCGGCTTCATTGTGTTGTTCATCTCCGTGCCCCGACTGGACATGCCACGCAACGCCCCGGTAATGAATATCGAACCACTGGCGACGTTGTTGATGGGCTGGATTGTGCTAGATCAAATGCTCAGCAGAGGGCAGATCGTGGGTGGAGTGATTGTGGTGAGCGGGATTGTTTTGCTGACGTATCGCAAAGCGCCGGTGAAGGTTGGGGTGAAGGCTGAGGTTTGAGGGGATGTCGTGGCGGGACTCTTGATGGCGAGTCCTGCTTATCGCCCCCGGCTCGATACCGGATCAGCAAAATTGCAGGCTCTCTAGGTCTACCTGGGCATAGCTTCCTATTTCACTCTTGTAGAGATAAATCGCAGTTACCTCCAGCTCCGTTCGTAAGAATTCCGCCAGCGTTCTGAGTCTGGTGCTTGTGGTCATGGCAGGGCGTACAACCCTCGCGCTACCGGATTGGTCATCGTAAGTTCTGACGAGAAACTGATCGACACCATCCAGAATCAGGTAATTGAAACCTCGATATTCATAGCCTGCTTCGTAGTCGACATCATCGAAACGGTCGGCCTTTTCTATTCTCAAGACGCCGCCCCGCTAATTCGACTCAGCGAAATTGAAACGGTCTGGCGCCTGAAAAGTAGATGGCGCTTCATCAACGTCATTTACCAACTACCGTACGGGATGCCGAACTTATCAATGTAACGCTTGGCCTTCTCACTCACGGGATAGGCATAGCGCCCGCCATGCTTGCCCTGCTCCGGGCCGAGAGGTTCGAGTTCGCCTTGAGCATGGGAGACTTTTATCGGGCGGTGGCAGGAGTCCCTGACCCACGCTTGAAGCACTCCCCCCGGGGCGAGCCCCACAAGCAGCGTTGCGGAGAAACGTGCGGTTCTTTCGGGAGTCTTCGGGCACCGCTGATGTGTGGACTGCACCATCAGTTGCCTCGCTTCTTCTGGAATCTCTATGAAGCCTTTATAGGTTTTCTGCTCCGATATCGACTGCCAACGGACAAAAATCATTCTAGGAAGGTCAGCACCGGTTACCAAAACTCCAGAACCACCGACTGTTCCCCAACCGCGGGCAGACTCAGTCCCATCTTCTGGTTCGCCTCCGGGAGCGGATTTTCCACCGACTCTGAAAAACATTCTGTTATTGGTATCCAGCACCGAGCTGTCCTCAACCCAGATCTTCATGTAATTCGGCTCAACGAATCCTATTTGCCACCAAGGAGACTTGGGGTCATTTTCTCCACTTTCGAAACCTCCTTTCTGGCAGCCCATTAACAATAAGGCGACAAGCAGAGCGATTACAGACTTCATTACCAGAGCTTCCAATCAGCTACGTGAGGATGTTGTACACGGATCGCGTCTTCCGTCGGGGCGTTGATGTAAACAGCATCAATACCGCTCCCGTCTCTTCTTCCAAGGGGATGATTCCAGTTTGCAGAGGTATGAATGTACTTCAGCTTGAGCAAAGCCTCTTCTTCAGCAGTTGTTCTGTAGTTTCCGGTGAGAAATCGGTCACAAAGAGGTTGCAGCTCTGCCGGCACGGAGTATTCGTCATCTTCCGGTATATCAATGAATTGAACACCCTTTTCTTTCGCCAGCTGATATATGACTCTTAAATAAACTCTCGAAAGTTTACCACTCACTGGACGTTTCAATTGTAGAGCGGCATATACGCGCTTCTGCCCCGGTGAAAGCCTGTCTTGATGCTCCTGCGGAATTTCGAAGGAAGCCGGGGTGACAATATCCAGCAGATGCGCAGGCCATCCATTAGCAAGCCACTCGCTTTTTACGCGCGCGGCGTCGTGATAAATCGACGTCGTTGAAACGTCTACGTACCGAGGTACATCGAGAGTTTGCATCGGACTGACAAGCACGCGTTCCTCTACTTCATCAAGATAGCTGCCGCCAATATCCGAATGAACCCCGGGAAGAGTGTACTCAGGGTGCGCGGGCTTCACTCGGCTGAGCGCAAAATTAGCGCGACACTCATCACGCGCTACGAGATGTACGACATCCGTGAAGTATTGACGGTCCAGGTAAAGCCTCACACCGGGAGCTATAGGACTTTTCACCCGGCCAAGATTGGTGAAGCCAGCAATTGAGGGCACCGTGTCAAAGAGCCCGATGAAACCCATTTTGATGCCGTTTCCGTATTTATTATCGAAGGTGCGACTGAAATCTGCGGCGTTCCGGTTTAGGAGATCTCCTAAAGCTCCTTGGTTACCCCGCACCACTTCATTTGCGAAGTGCCGTGCAGCAGCAGCCCCACGACTGAAGCCAAATGTATCGAACGTCAGGGACGCAATTTCACTGTCGGGGTTCTCTTGCAGTGCCTCTTCGATAGCTTGTTTTATCTGCGTAAAGGACGCTTGTACGCGACTCGTGACACCGGTCTCACCTCGCCCCGTTCCAGCACCCACAGCGCTATCCATCTGATTGCTTTCAGTGCCTATACCTTCGACATATATTGGGCTTGAGACGTACTTGAGCAAGCCATCGCCTTCGGCTTTCTGGGTCTTTTTATACAGAGAAAACAATTTCTTGATATTCGTAGGCCCGGCGCCATAACTACTATCCGGGTCACTCATATAAGGCATGCAGCTAGCTGGTATATCCTCAGGCGCAATCGGATGCTGAGCGCCGCACAACAACCCCGCAGCAGAGTTGTTCGCATTGTTGCCTGTGCCATCAAAGAAAACCCCGATCCTCAACGCAATGCCTATCTTCTCAGGCTCGCGCGCGGGCTCTTTCCCGTGCTTCTCATATTCGGCCCAGTGCTGGGCGTGCAGGTCGACGGGTTTGGCTTGTTCGTAGCGGTAGTTTTTCGGCGGGTTTGGAACGTAACCACTCAATCCTTGATTCCTTGTTCTGATCCTTGAAGAACGGCCCGAAGGGTGACAGTCGAGGCCGGGTGGTGCAAGCCGTGGCCGTGTGCCAGCCGTGGTGCGCCCGGGTGTTGCGACGAGGTCTTGCGCTCGTCGCATTGCGGGTTATTTGGCTATTTCGACTTTGTCCAAAGCCTGATTGACCGCGATTTCGCCGAGCATGACGACCTGGGCGATGCCTAGAAGGGTTCTGCGGCGCGGGTTGTCGAGCAGCGCGGCGAAGTCGTAGAGCATGGTGGTGGCCGAGCCGAGGGATTCGCTGGCGTTGGCCAGCAGGGATTCGGTGTCGTATTTCGGGTTGGCGAGGAACATCTGTTCCGGCGTGTTGGTGCTGGCCAGGATGTCTGCCGGGCCGAGGTAGTGATCGAGGGCGCGTTCGGCGGCTTCGTGTAGTTTTTTCGATGCACCGGATTCGTAGGGTGATGCGGGGTCGCTGGTTGGGGGATTGGGTGTGACTTTGAACATGGTGAAACTCCTAGTTAGGAAAAGGAGCATTCACATTCGCTACCAAACGAAGGTGGCGGCCATACGCGGGTTGGTAGACCGGTAACTAGGAACCGGCACACCCGAAGGTGTCCTGCGCATGGCCACCATTGAGCAGAGACCTGAAGCAGGCCTGCGAACGGTGCGCAATGCGACTAGTTATGGCGGGCTACCAAACCCGATCACTGTTTTTCAGCGACCGACAGACGATAGAACCCGCGACCTAGACGCACAAGCCGGCGGATTCTGGCGTAGTCGTAGGGAATGGCGCAAGACGTTGTAGCCGTTTGCTTAATGCTTGAGTTACTGTTTAAACGGGCTAAGGGTTTTCTGTTTATGTGGCGGTGAATGGGCTGGCGTCATCGCGAGCAGGCTCACTCCTGCAAGGGGATCAGGCGATGGGCAGTCACAGCATTCTGCTCCTGCACATTCAACTGTCGCTTCTTAAGCAGCCGGTCAATCTCCATTTTGCTCCTCGGTCGTGTGCCGCTAGTTGTCCCTGATACTTCAAAGCCTCAATCAAAAACCCCAGCGCTCGACGAAACACAGGATCGCAATCGTCATACGGCAGGTGATCGAGCGAAGCCCAGAAAAACTCGAAAACATGGCCATGATCATCCAGTGTCTGATGAGACCATCGCTCTGGCTGTGGTTCACGCACCTCGCAAAGTTGGAACGACCAGACTTGTCCATGGTGGCAAGACTCCCAGCATCCTAAATCTTCACTGATTGTCGCATTGTGGATACCGGACTCTTCCGCCAGTTCTCGCAAAGCGGCCTCGGCGGGTGTTTCTCCGCCCTCAATGGTTCCTTTTACTAACTGCACGCCAGCCTGTGGATGTCGAAACAACAGGATTCGCGGGCGCTGTGCGAAACAAAGCACAACAGGACAGGCCTTGTCAGGATGCATAAAGATTTCCTTATCGGTTTAAACGATCAATCGGGGCGGCATCAACCCTGCGTTACGAGCGTCAACTTCGGCCAGATCTCGAGCCATCTCTTCGACTGCAGGCGCTCCAGAAACACCACGTATTTATCACTTTCAAATCGGGCGGTTGGCCGCACTTTCAGCGCAAACAAATCCTCCAGCCCCAACGGCGCCGAAACCTCTATCGCACCGTGCCGATCAAGCCTGACACCTACTGCCGTAGCAGTTTCCGGCCAGAACGTCATTGAATCCGCAGCCGCCCCATAAGGCGCATCGGCGTTCCGCTGGTGCATGCGTGCCTGGTTTTTCACCGACCACTTCAAGTCACTGCACAGTGCTGCAAGCTCGACCTCCACGGCCAGGTCTGTTTGCGCACTGGCACATGCTGTGTCAAACCATACGACATCAATTTCCTCGGGCAACGGCGAAGGTTGGCGCTGATGCAGATGATGCCAAACCAGGCTGCGCACAAAACCTGCGGCAACCCAGCAGTCCGGCAAGTTGAGATCCCTGACTATTCGCAAGATGTGCATGCGGACGGGATCTTCAGCAATCAGATCCCGCAGTTGCGCTTCCTGATTCATTTATTTCAATCCAATGACCATGGTTGCGAGAGCCTATCAGTGGTCTCTGTAAGCGCTCGGTTCCTTGTGCTGAATGACGAGTGCAGGCGAACTTTTCAGGATAGGGCCAACTGCCGCCCACTTCTCAAACCTTGAACTCTTCCTTGAGCAAATCGGCAAACTTGTCTTTTGCGCGATGAGATTCAACGTGCCTGTTCCAGATAAAATAATTCTGCACAGGCTTTAAGTCATTGAAGAAGAATCCTTGAATACCGCCGAGCTGGCGGAACTGTTCAAACATGCCTCTCGGCACCAACGATATCCCGGCGCCTGAACTTACGCAGCCAAGGATGGTGCCATAACTGGCTATGCTTGTTATCGGGTTGAAAACTTTGTACCGCTCCAGCCAGGTTAACAAAGCCTTTCTGTAGGGACATCCTTCAGGCCACATGAATAAATCCACACCGCGCAGGTCCTCTGGCTGGTTTATCACCCCCGCGGACGGCGAGGCAATCACTACTAGATCCTCTTCATAGATCTCCAGACTCTCGATGTCCGGATGTTCTGGCCTGACGGCAATCATTGCCCCGTCCAACGTGTAGTTGACCACTTCTGCGGATAATTGTGACCAATCGCCAGTGCTGAATTGCATTTGTACAGCCGGATAAAGTTGATGAAACCTGGATAGCACTTTGGGTAACCGGCCGGTAGCGGATGATTCTATGGCACCAATCCTGAGTTCTCCCGAAGGAGCTGACGACGGATCAAGCGCTCGTTGCGATTCTTCGCACAAAGACAGGATTTTGTTGGTATAGCCGAGAAAAAGCCGACCTGAAGGGCTGATGATCAATCCTCTGCCTTTCCTTATAAACAGGTCAACTCCAAGCTCACGTTCCAGAAGCTTGATGCGGTTGGTGATGTTGGACGGCACGCAGTGCAATCGCTCCGAGGCACGGACGATACTGCCCAGATCGGCTACTGCCTTGAACATGACCAGTTGCGAAAACTCCATGTAAACGCTCATTAAAAATGAATGATTGGGTCAGTATAAGTCACTTGTCGCAGGCCAACAAATCGGGCTAATTTCGCCGCTGCAAGGCAAGAAAGTGCGTTAAAACCAAACATTTCATAGGTCTTTAGGGAGAAGGACACATCATGAGCTCAGCATCGCCACAGAGTCGTTTGGAACCGCTTGAACATAAATCCATGCAAGAATTTGGCGAGACATTTATCCAGGCCCTGCCCAAGCACATACGCAACTTGAAAATTCCCGGACGTACCTTAGAAGAGAACCAACGGCGTCAACCGTTGCTGGCCTGCGTCGGCAACGTTGCTGAGATACAGGACGCCATGCTTGAGGTACTCAATCATTCCATCACGCAAGACGCGCAACTGGCGGCTGAAAGCGCATTCAGGGCGTTCCTCGAAAAGCCAGTAATGGACTCGTCGGTATTGAGCTTTTTCAATGGGTGGAATGAAACCCATAAAACCACCAGCCTTGTCTCGGCAAAAATCATCATGCGCCTGTCGGCGGATGCGATATCGGTATCTGCCGACAGACGTGAGGGTTACCACAATGTCATGGCGCATATGCATGAAGTGGCGAAAGATGATTTCGGTCTTGGACATCAGGGCCATGACGGAATGTACAACTACATGACTGCAGCTTTTGGTGCGTCAGCCTGGGTTGAAGAACAATTCAAAATTGCTGAGTGCAATGACTTCGCGGACTTCCTATACATCACCGGGGTCGCCAAGCATAAAACGGCACTAAACTCGCAGGAACACAAATCTTCAATTATGGATGCGATGATGGTTTCAATCTCATCTGAACTCTGGAACGGTCGTGAATACAATTTCATCGCTCAATATATTGAAGCAAAGCTCCTCGCGGCGAATCCGTTCTTGAGGACAAACACGCAAAACCTGCGTAACGCCAAAGGCTACGTAATGGGCCACTCAGGAGAAGTTGAGAACAAACACGGATTGCATGCCTTGGCGGCCGCGCAAGCTTACGGTCGCACGGTAGGTCTGGAGTTCAAGCCTGCGCGCCTGAAGGGCATCATGCTCAATTACAATGAAAGAGTCGGCAATGCATTCTCCGCTATGCATCGGATTATGACCTGTTGATCTCTATGGATTAACGAAGCATGCCGATGAACTCTCATAATGTGAGCTTGGAGAATGATCGGCATGTTTTGACGATATTTAAACCAAACCACGAGCGACTCATGAACCTTCCGGCTAAATGACGTTCCGCAGGGATCTATCGCATGGATGTTGAACACGCTGTTCTTGCATTGGGTTTCTTCGCGTTTTGTGGTGGCCTGATAGACGCTGCGGTCGGTGGCGGAGGCCTGGTACAGGTGCCGGCACTTCTACATGCTCTACCCCAGTACAGCCTTGCCACCATTTTCGGCACCAACAAACTGGCCGTTCTGGCAGGCAATATTTCATCAATATCGGGTTACCTGAAGCGCATAAAAATCCGCTGGAAGCTAATGCTTCCGACCATGCTCGCCGCTTTTTTATTTTCTTTTCTCGGAGCTCTCTCAGTATCCCTTGTCCCTAAAAGATTGATGGAGATCGTCGTCTTTTTCATATTGATAGTCATGGCTATCTACACGTTTATGGAAAAAAAACTTGGTTTGGCAGGCAAAGACCGCCACTTCGGAACGAAAGACATTTGCCTTGGAGTTTTCTTCGGCAGCCTGATCGGTTTCTACGATGGTGTCTTCGGACCGGGCAGTGGCAGCCTGCTGCTGTTTATCTTCGTCAAGGTCTTTGGCTTTGATTTCCTCAATGCATCAGCCTCTGCAAAACTGGTCAATCTGGGGACGTTCAGCGCTGCGCTCATATTTTTTATCCCCTCCGGTAATGTCTTGTGGGCGATTGGCGGCATAGTTGCTTTATGCAATATGGCCGGTGCACTGACCGGTGTCTTCTTGGCATTACGGTATGGAAGCAGTTTCATCAGAGTTTTCTTCCTGATTCTGCTCGTATTCCTGATCGGCAGAATGGGGATCAACATTTTTTCGTAGACCCTGGTCACGTCATACCATCCGCCGCGAATCCCGCCGTACCGCCTGCGGCGGCACGCCAAAGCCGCGCATGAACACCTCGCGCATGTGCCGGCGGTCACGAAACCCGGTTTCCCTGGCGACTACATCCAGACTGTGACTGCTCTGCTCGATCAGCAAACGCGCCGCTTCCAGGCGCAGGCTCTCTATCGCCTTGGCTGGAGACTGGCCGGTTTCGGCGGTGAACACGCGGGTGAATTGCCGCGGACTCAGGTGCACCACTTCGGCCAGTTCTTCGACGCTCAGCGGGCGATTGAGGTGCTTGCGCGCGTAATCCAGCGCACTCTGAATGCGGTCGGATTTGGGCGACAGCGAGAGCAGTTCAGAATGCTGCGACTGGCCTCCGGACCTACGCTGATGCATCACCAGTCGATGGGCGACCGAGCGGGCGATTTCGCTGCCCAGATCCTTCTCGACCATACCCAGCGCCATGTCGACACCAGCGGTCATGCCCGCCGATGTCCACACCGGACCGTCGATGATGAAGATGCGGTCGTCCTCGACATTCACCGACGGATGCATCCTGCGCAGCGCCGGGGCGAACGCCCAGTGCGTGGTCACGCGGCGGTTATCCAGCACTCCGGCCTGCGCCAGTACGAACGAGCCGGTGCAGATGCCGGCCACGCGGCGTGCGCCGTCGGCGAGCCCGCGCACGCTTTGCAGCACGTCAGCATCGGGCGGCGTCAGCGGAGTCAGCGTGCCAGCCACCAGCCAACTGTCGGCCAGCCCCGCCTGCGTCAGTGGCAACGTATCGACGTGCAAGCCCAGCGAGGAGCTGACGATGCCGCCGGCCTGGGAAAAGTTCTGCACCTTGTACACGGCTTTGCCGGTGACGATGTTGGCGAACTCGAACACCGACTGGGTCGCCAGCGCCATGACCTGAAAACCTTCCGTGAGCAGATAGCCGACTCGATGCATGGTCGCGCTCCGTTTGTTGAATGTCCTGAAACACTACCACATACGTCATTCAGGTCGGAGCAGGTTTTCTCCATCATGGCCCACATACCAATCAATCCACTTGCGGGACGCAGCTCATGAAACTTGAAGCCAACACGATCTTCATCACCGGCGGCACTTCCGGCATCGGCCGCGCACTGGCCGAGGCCCTGCATCAGCGCGGCAACAAGGTCATCATCGCTGGTCGTCGCCAGACCCTGCTGGCAGAGATTGCCCAAGCGAATCCGGGCATCGACACCGTGCAGCTGGACATCAACGATGCGCAGCAGATCAAGGACGTCGCCGCCGAAGTTATCCGCCGCCATCCGTCGTTGAACGTAATCATCAACAACGCCGGAATCATGCCCTTCGACAACGCGGGTTCCGGCGACTACGACGATGCGCAGGCCGTCGCTCTGTTGCAGACCAACCTCCTCGGCCCAGTGCGCGTCAGCGCCGCGTTCGTCGAACACCTCAAGCGTCAGCCCGAGGCCTACATCATCAACAACAGCTCGGTACTGGCCTACCTGCCGCTGGCGACCACGGCGTTGTATTCGGCAACCAAAGCGGCGATCCATTCCTACTCGCTGTCGCAGCGTTTCATGCTGCGCGACACCAGCGTCAAGGTCCTGGAAATCGCGCCACCTTGGGTCGATACCGACCTGATTCACAAGAGCGGCGACGAGCGCGCCATGCCGCTGGGCGAGTTTATCGAGGAAACCCTGATCAAGCTGGAAACCGCCACTACCGAAGTGCTGGTTGACCGAGTCTTGCCGCTGCGAGCCAACCAGGGCGCGAACGAGCTCGGGTTGATCGAGCAGTTCAACCTGTCGCTGCTGGAAAATCCAATTCCGGTGGCCTGAACTCACCGACAGAAACACCCGGGCTCAATGCCCGGGCAGCCTGGCTGTTGATCATGTTCATTCACAACGCGGCAAGCCAAACACCACCCGCGCCCCGCTCGGCTCATTGCGCTCGGCCCACAATTTGCCGCCGTGTCCTTCAATGATCGTGCGGCAAATCGACAGGCCCATGCCCAGCCCGGTGGATTTGGTCGTGTAGAACGCCGTGAACACTTGCTCCGCCCGCTCGCAGGCAAAGCCCGGCCCCGAATCGCTGACACTGATGTGCACGTTATCACCCAGCGCCTCACTGTGAATCAGCAGACGTCGCTGCCCCTCTGCCATGATCGTCATGGCTTCGAGGCTGTTGATGATCAGGTTAAGCAGCACCTGTTGCAGTTCGACCCGGTCCGCCACTACGAAAGGCAAATCTGCCGCCAGCTCAACGCTGACTTCGGCGCCGTGCTTGAGCGCTTCGCCACGGCTGAAACCGACCATTTCTTCAATCAGCAAATTGAGGCTGACAGGCTGACGCTGCGGTGGCGTTTTGTGAATCAGCGCGCGAATGCGCCCGAGTACGTCGGCGGCGCGGTTGCCGTCGAGAATGATATGCCGCAGGCCCTGCTCGACTTCGTTGATATTTGGTGGCTTTGCACCGAGCCAGCGCAACGCGGCATTGGCATGGGTCACCGTGGCGGCGATCGGCTGATTGACTTCGTGGGCAATCGATGCGGCCAACTGACCCATGGTTGCCACACGATTGGCGTGGGCCAGTTCCGTTTGCACCTGACGATAACGACGCTCGCCGTCGCGCACTTGCTCTTCAGCCAGCTTGCGTTCGCTGATATCCAGCACAAAGGCAAGGCCCTGTTGCTGACTCGCTTCGAAGGCGGCCAGACCGACAATCACCGGCAGCCGACTGCCGTCCTTGCGGATGTACTCCTTTTCGAATGGCTGGGCCCGGCCGGTGTGGATCGCCGTTGCCAGTGCAATATCGCTGTTAGCGCGCATCGCCGGCGGGGTCATTTCACGCCAATGGACATTGCCCGAAAGCAACTCATCACGGGTGTAACCGACCATGCGCAGGAACGCGTCATTGGCCTCGATGATTTCCCCTTCCACGCCCCAGACGATGATGCCGATGATGTTGGCGTCGACCAGCCGACGGATCTTCGCTTCTCGCTCGGCGAGGTCGCGGTACAGGCGCGCGTTGTCCAGCGAGATCGCTGCCTGCGACGCCACCAGGCGCAACACGGCGAGACGCGTCGGGCTGAACACCCCGGCGGACAGGTTGTTTTCCAGATACAGCGCCCCGGCGACCCGCGCCTGATTCATTAATGCCAGGCAAAGGATCGAGCGCGCGCCTCGTTGCTGAACGTATGGATCAGCGGCGAACAGCGGATCGGCAACCGCGTCGTCCAGGCACAGGTTTTCGCCGGTGCGCAGCGTCTGATAGAGCACCGACTCTGCCAGCGCCACCGTGTGTAGCGGCGCGTTGCACAGCTGCGTGGCACCGTCGCCGATACGGGTTCGCGCAGCGACATAGGGAATGTCGGCGTTCAACAAAACGAGCAGGCCATGCTCGGCCCCGGCCTGTTCGATCGCGGTGCGCATCACCGTTTCGATCAAACGGTCCAAGACGATCTCGCCGGAGACTGCTTGAGAGACCTTGAGCACCGTTGCCAGGTCGAGATGTTCAACTGGCGTAATGAGCGTGGTGACCGGATTCGGTTGCGCCTCTTCGGCACGCAGAAAACGATGACGTCGCTCCAGCTCCCGCACCTTGCCAGCAGCCCCCCAACGCAGATAGGCATAACGTGCGTCGCGCAGGTAGACGCGGGATATCCTGGCCAGACCGCGAGCGCTGTAGAACCGTGCGGCCAGTTCGTTGGCCAGCGCTTCGATATGGAGCAAACCATTGTCCTGAGCCAATTGAATGGCTTGCTCGTACTGCAATTCGGCTTCGAGCAACTGCCCGGTGACGCGCGCCATTTCCGCGCCGACCAGCGCCACCTGACTGGCGAAGGTCTCTGCACACAAGCGCGCCCACGTCTGCAACTGTTCATGATGTTGACCCAGACGCTGCAAAGCTCCGGCGTCAGTTTCGCCGTGGGCCGCCAAGGTCAACGCCGCGTAGAAATGGTATTCGGCCTCCTCGAAAAACGCCGAAACCACCCACAAAAGTCCCTGCGCCTTGGCCGCGCACTCAGCGGCCGCCGCGTAATCCCCGGCCAGATAGCGCGCCTGCAACTTGCGTACCCAGTACTTGCCGCGCGCCAGCGCCAGATCCGCCGAACCGGCCAGATGTGCCTCGACAGCTGTTTCATCGAACCCCTCATCGTCGAAACAGCCGAACGTCGGCGTCTGCCCGCGCAGCATGCGGATCAGCGTCAACTGGCAGCGCATGAAATCCGCCACCAGACCGAAACCGACCTTTTGTGCATAGACCAGCCCTGATTCCGCTTGCGCCTGCACCTCGGCCAGCGGCTCGCCGATGAATAACAGATCGGAAATCAGGCTGTTTCCAGCGAACGCCGCATACGGCAGATCGCCGCTGCGATGGGCCGCGTTGAGCGCACGGCGCAACAGTTCGCGGCACTCGCGCACTGGCCGCATCCAGCGCACCACGAAGATCGAGAAGCACAACCAGGTGCTCGCCTCATAACGCGTGAGCCCGCGCCGATCAACCAGATCGCAGCCCAGACGGCCAAATCGATAACCAGCGGCATAGTCGCCAAAACGCGGCCCCGACACGCGCCCGAAGTTGGCATAGAGCAGGCAGGAGGCGTCGCAGTTGCCATATTGCAGGCTCAGGCTGATCGCTTTGCAAATGGTCAGGCTGGCGAGGTTCAGATCCGACTGCACCGCCGGCGCGAAGAGTTTGCCCAGCGCATCGAGGGTGGCCCGCGCGGCAGGATCCTCCATCAGCGGCAAGTCGATCATCTGCTCGATACTGCGCCCGCGCAGGTTGGTCCAGACCTGCTGGTATTCGTCGCGCACCTGGCTATCGTCCGGACGCGCTGGCCAATCGATGCCGACCTGACGCAGAAAGGCCAGACACACCGTCACCGCCCGGTCACTGCGATCAAGCAGCAAGTAGACATCCATCTGCATGCACGCCACCGCCGCGCGCTCGACGGTGGTCACGGCGCGCTCGGCCAATGTCGCCAGGCGCGAGTCGGCAAGCTGCAGTTGGCCGGTGAGAAATTCGCACTCGGCACGGTTCAGCTCCAGAGCGAAACCCAGTTCATGCCGACTGTCATAACCCTGCTCGCCCAACAGTTCTGCGCCGGCGCCCAGATAGGTCAGTGCTGAGGTATAAGCGGTCGAGGCCTTCGCTCGCTGGCCGGCGAGCAGGTTGAACTCGGCCAGCTGCTCGCGCTCGGCACGCAGGCTGATCAGATGCGCACCGCGATTGAGCTGGCCGACAATCTCGAAGATCGCCTCCTCGCGCCGCTCCCCCTGGGTTTGCAGTGCCAGCAGCCGGCCGATGCGCAGGTGCATTTGCGCCCGTTCGGTTTCAGTGATCAGCGAATACGCCGCCTCATGGATGCGATCATGCACAAACCTGTAGGCACCGTCCTGACGCTCGACCAACTCCAGCCGCACCGCCGGCCACAATGCGGAGTGAGCGTGAGGCACCGGCACATCAAGGATTGTGGCCAGCGTGTCGAGACGTGCGACGTTGCCCAGGCAGGCCAGTTGTTGCAGCGCCTGGCGGGTTTCCTGGGGCAGCCGCGCCAGTTTGCCGACCATCAAATCGACGACATTGTCGGTGTAGTCCTTGCCGTTGATCAGGTGCACATCCCAACGCCAGCGCTGGCGCGCAGGCTCGTATGTCAGCAGCTTCTCCTCGGCCAGGGCGTGCAGAAACTGGATGACGAAGAACGGATTGCCAGCGGTCTTGTCCAGTACCAGCCGCGCCAGCCCGACAATGCTCGCCGGCGGGCAGCGCAGTGATTCGCTGATCAGTTGTTCGATGTGCACGCCAGCCAGTGGAGCCAGACGAATTTCGTCAATGTGTACGCCGGCGTGACGCAGGGTCTTGAGTGTGCGGCTGAGTGGGTGATCGCCATCTACCTCGTTGTCGCGATAAGCACCGACCAGCAGCAGATGAGGAGTCTCTGCGCGACTGAGCAAATCTTCGAGCAGATCAAGGGTGGCCGCGTCGAGCCATTGCAGGTCGTCAAGAAACAGCGCCAACGGATGCTCGGCCTGAGCGAACACGCCGATAAAACGCTGCAAGACCTGAAGGAACCGCTGCTGCGCCTGTTGCGGCTCCAACTCAGGCACGGGCGGCGGCTCGCCGATGATCAGCTTGAGTTCGGGGATCAGATCGGTGATCAACCGCGCATTCGCTTCCAGTGCCCGCAACAGTGCTTCGCGCCAGCCCGCCAGTACGTCGGTGCGCTTGCCCAACAGCGTCCGCACCAGCCCCTGAAATGCTTGAACCAGGGTCGAATAAGGCACGTCGCGCTGGTACTGGTCGAACTTGCCGGCGGCGAACAAGCCACGCGACGGCACCAGCACCTTGTGCAGTTCACTGACCACCGACGATTTGCCGATGCCGGAATAGCCGGATACCAGCACCAGTGTCGGCGCGCCTGTCTGCACCACATTGGCGAAGGCATCGATCAACGTTTGCACTTCGTGTTCGCGGCCGTAGAGTTTTTCCGGAATCAGCAAGCGCTCGCAGGCGCCCTGCTCGTTCAGCGTAAACGTCTCGATCTGCCGCATACGGCGCCAGTCATCGAGGCAACGGCGCAAGTCATGCTCGACACCGGCTGCGCTCTGATAGCGTTCCTCGGCCGTTTTCGCCAGCAGTTTCATGACCAGTCGCGAGAACATCGGCGGCACCGTCGCCACCCGTTCACACACGGGCATTGGCAGCCGCGCGATATGGCAATGCACCCACTCCGTCGGGTCATTTGCACTGAACGGCAGCGAGCCGGTGAGCATCTGGTAAAGCGTCACGCCAAAGGCATACAGATCACTACGCGAATCGATCGAACGATTCATCCGCCCGGTTTGTTCCGGCGCCATGTAAGCCAGCGTCCCGGCGATAGATTCCGGTGGCGTGGGCGCTTGCCGCTCCCGTGGCAAACGCGTGGCCAGGCCGAACCCGGTCAGCCGCGCCTGCCCATCATGGCAATGGACAAAGACATGCTGCGGTTTCAGGTCTTTGTGCACCAGGCCACGCTGATGCATATGGCCCAGTGCCTTGGCGATGTGCGTGGCCAATTCCAGGCAGGTTTCAATATCCAGCGGGGCGACCAGCAATCGCGACAACGGCTCGCCGCCCGGATCGTCGAACAGCAGACGAACTCGGGTGCCCGTACGCTCGAAAGCTGTCGGCTGCAACGCCCAGGCAGGATTGAGGTCGTCCCTGAGGCTGTATTCATGCGCCAGACGCTCCAGGGTGCTCGGCAATGGCTGGCCCATCGCCGGACGCACCGCCAGTAGGCTGCCATCATTCGAACCGCGCTCACGGGACAGCACCCGCTCGCCGTCGTCCCACAAAATCTGTTTTCTGCTGGCCATCTGCGTCAACACTGCTCAGGTTTTTTGCCGCACGGTGAGTTGCACGTCGCCAGCGCTCAGGGGTTGCGCTGGACAGGCTCGATGCCCAGCGCTTCTGCGATACGCACCAGATCGGCCACTGAACGTGCGGCCATTTTGCGCATGACCTGGCCACGGTGGACCTTGACCGTGACCTCGCTGAGGTTGAGCTGTCCGGCAATCTGTTTGTTCATCAGCCCGGCAATGACGAAGCCGAGCACTTCGCGCTCACGTGCGGTCAGGGTTTGGTAAGCCCGACACAAAACGGCGCCGGAGTGTTCGGCTGCCAGCCGCGCACGGTCGCGAGCCAACGCACTGGCCACGGCGTCGAGCATGTCCTGATCACGGAACGGCTTGGCCAGAAAATCCACCGCGCCGGCCTTCATCGCCTTGACGCTCATGGCGATGTCGCCGTGGCCGGTCATGAACACCACGGGGATGCGCAAGCCGTTTTTTTCCATCTGTTCCTGAAACGTCAGGCCACTTTCGCCGCGCAGGCGCACGTCGAGCACCAGGCAACCGGGTACGTCACGTTGCGCTTGCGCGAGAAAATCTCCGGCGCTGTCGAAGGTTTGCACCTGCAGGCCGATCGAGCGCAGCAAGCTGTCGAGGGCCTGGCGCATCGAGGCATCGTCATCGACCACGTACACCACTGGCTCGCCGAGCACGCCGGGACTTTGCGCAGGGCTGGAATGCGACCACAAGGTCATTGTGTCTCCTCGGCGAGATCGCAGCACGCATTGGGCTGGTCAATAAATCTAGTTCAGGATGGCCACCGCATCCAGCAACCGGCCGGCCGGACGTTCAGCGATCAGGCTAACAGTCAGCGCCATTGCCGGCCGGCCAGAAACCCCTGAAAATCGGCCAGGCCGAGGCAGTCCCGCCTTTAGCGATGCAAACAGGCAGGCCCGCGATGTCCAACCATTCCTCTTTTCCATCGGCCCCGCGCGACGTGGTGTTTATCGCCTACCCACGCCTGAGCCTGCTCGATCTCAGCGGTGCGCAGACCGTGTTCTGGGCCGCGAGCAAAGCCATGGCCGAGCGCGGGCAGCCCGGTTATCAACTGCACACCGCCAGCCTCAGCGGCGGCTTGATCCAGACCGTCGAAGGGCTGGCCATCGACACCCAAGCGCTAACCACGCTCGACACCGCCGCGCTGGACACGCTGGTCGTGCCCGGCGCCCCTGACATCTGCCAGACCCTTGAGAAGCACCGCGAACTGAGCGACTGGCTGCAGGACCATGCTCACCTCGCCCGCCGCGTGGTCTCGGTGTGCAGTGGTGCGTTTCTGCTGGCTCAGGCCGGATTGCTCGACGCCCGCCGCGCTGCCACTCACTGGGCGATGTGCGACGCTTTGCGCGATCGCTTTCCAGCGGTCGAGGTAGATGCCGACGCGATCTTCATTCAGCAAGGCAAGGTCTGGACCTCGGCCGGAGTCACCGCCGGGATCGATCTGGCGCTGGCGCTGGTCGAGGCCGATTGCGGCCGTGAAGTGACGTTGCAAGTCGCGCGGGAATTGGTGGTGTACATCAAACGCCCCGGCGGCCAGGCGCAATACAGCACGCTGCTGCAATCGCAGGCGCAGGACGCTGCAATGTTCGATGATCTGCACCTTTGGCTCATGGAGCGCCTCGGCGATCCGAATCTGACGGTGGAGCGCCTCGCCGAGCAAGCCGCAATGAGCCTGCGCAACTTCACGCGGGTCTATAAAGCGCGCACCGGGCGCACACCGTCGAAAGCGCTCGAGCTGTTCCGGCTCGAAGCGGCCAAACGCCTGCTGGAAAACTCCCCGCACAAAATCGAACGAATCGCCCGCCTCTGCGGCTTCAACGATGAAGAACGCCTGCGCGCCTGCTTCCAGCGCCACCTGTCGATCTCCCCGCGCGAGTACCGCAGTCGCTTCAGCCGCGATGGTTGAACCGCTATACCTACGTATAGTTTTGCCCGCTGGCCATCAGCGTATGGTGCAAGAACGACAGGAGTCACCAAGCTCGGCCGCCCGGCCCGGGAGCGTTATGTACAAGACGCATGTCATTGCGGTAGTGGACGACGACGAGGCAATGCGCACATCGCTGAGCAGCCTGCTGCGGGCGTCGGGTTATCGAGTGCTCGGCTATGCGGCGCCGGCGGATTACCTTGAATCGGATGGACCGGCGCAGACTGATTGTCTGATTTCCGATATGCAGATGCCGGGCATGAGTGGTTTGCAGATGCTGGATGCACTGCGGGCGCAAGGCTGGAGGATGCCGGTGATTTTCGTGTCGGCGCATCACGGAGATTTGCCTTGCGACAAGTCCCGAGCGACTGATGTCGTTGCCTGCCTGCGTAAACCCTTTGCGGCGGACGAGTTAGTTGCCTGGGTTGAGGTTGCACTGCGTAGATCCGGAAATACTTGATGAGGCCGTCAGCGGATTGAATTGCGTGTCGCCTGGATTTATCCCATTGACCCACCACAACCCTATGCAGGAGTGAGCCTGCTCGCGATTGCCCAAGCCGCAGCACCGTTTTCATTAAGCCCAACGCAAAGGTGTGTTCAATGATTCACCCCAAAAAACATGACATTGCAAAGGAATCAGTTGTTAGCGCGAACGTGCGGGATGATCGACAAATTGGATATGCTTTTCTTGAATAACGCTTCGAATGAAAACGACTTAAAAACTAGTAGTTATTACAGTTCCAGAGTTACCGGTTCTTCACCATACTCAAAAACAGCCACGCTGCAATTCGAACGGAGTCGACCTCATGCCTAATCCAGATCTTTTGCCGAGCCTACTTTTTAAAATCAACGAAAACCAGTTAGCGCTAGAAGCGGCGATACTGGAGCTTTCAAAATGGGTAGAGCAACGCGGTAGTGCAGAAGTAGCTAATAACGTTAGGGATGTATTGGACACGTGTGATAGGAATGAAGGGTTTATCAAAATAACTCTGGCCTTACTGATGGCACCCGATTGATGGTTCCAATACGAATATCAATGGCATCGGTAAGGCTCGGTGACGTTCAGCATCAAGGCCCTTACCGAGTTGCCAATTTCCAAGCACGCTCCCCATGGCTGCATCCGAAATGCAAGTTCAGGACCTCCATCCTCACGGTCGAAATTAAGCAACAAACCCTCCACCAATTCGAAGACGCCATCGGGGATCTAACCCGCACGCGCATTGATATGATGGGCCGCGATGCGGACGGCAACATCTCCTGCGTCG
>NZ_RAZO01000491.1:0-668 GCF_004307535.1 Pseudomonas sp. Sample_9 | reverse complement strand
ACCTGCATCACGCTGCTGACCTGACGCAAATTCCCCGGCCACGGGTGCTTTTCAAACAGCTCCAATACCTCTGGGCTCAGCCCCGCCCATTGCGTCGGCTCGCGATGTTGCTCCCACAGCCGTTTGAACAGCGCCTGCTTGTCACTGCGTTCGCGTAACGGCGGCAGCTCCAGGGTCAGGCCGCCGATGCGGTAGTACAAATCCTCACGAAACCGCCCCAACTGCACCTGCTCGCGCAATGATCGGTTGGTCGCGGAAATGATCCGCAAGTCCACCGGAAACAACTCGCTGCTGCCCACCGGCTGCACGCAGCGCTCTTGCAACACGCGCAACAAACGCGCCTGAGTTGGCAGCGGCATGTCACCGATCTCGTCGAGAAACAGCGTGCCTTTGTCGGCCTTGCGGATCAGGCCGATGCTGCCTTTCTGGTTGGCCCCGGTGAACGCGCCTTTCTCGTAACCGAACAACTCGGACTCGACCAGTTCAGCGGGGATCGCTGCGCAGTTCACCGCGATGAATGCCTGTTTGCTCCGCGAGCTGGCCTGGTGCAAGGCTTTGACGAAGACTTCCTTGCCGACGCCGGTCTCACCGTGAATCAGTAATGGAATGTCTTTCTCCAGCAAGCGCTCGGCCTGGCGCACGGCTTTTTCCACGCGACTGTCGCCGAA
>NZ_RAZO01000085.1:0-669 GCF_004307535.1 Pseudomonas sp. Sample_9 | reverse complement strand
CCATCTCGACGCGGTATTGCTTCAGTTGCTCAAGAACCACCGGCGGTTGCCCGCCCGCGATCGGCAACGGCGACTTGAGCAAATGCTGCAGCCAGTCAGTCAGCGTGGTAATCCAGCCTTGCCAGCCGCGCAGGTTGCAACGCCGGGCAATCGCATCTTCCAGCGCTGCGCGGGTAACCGAAAAACCTTCAGCACCCGCCCATTCGAGCAAGCCATGCAAAAACGTGCCGGGATTCGGTCCGCGAGGAAAACGGTGGATATCGGCGCCACCGCTGATGATTTCGCGGGGTGCGTCGGGATCGAGGCGCTCGTCGTCGAAGAGCTTTTGCGCCTGCGGACTGTCCGGTGCTTCATCGCTGCCAACGCTCAATACGTCGCTGATGCGCAAAGCGCTATAGGAAGCGATCCACCAGTTTTCACTGGCTTTGCGCTTGGGCCGTAGCGTCGCTCGCAGCACTGCTTCATTGCGCGGCGGCTGGTAATGCTCATCAGTGGGCTGAGGCATTTCACCGATGCCAATCGCCGCGCAGTCCTGCTGCAGATCCCGCAGCCAGCGATTCAATTCGCTGGACTCGCCCAAAGCGGCACCGCCCCCCAGCAAATAACCCAACGCCGACAGGTGCAACACCGAGCTGTTGTTATTGCCGCGCTTGAGATCGGTGACGCCCA
>NZ_RAZO01000209.1:0-2665 GCF_004307535.1 Pseudomonas sp. Sample_9 | reverse complement strand
ACAGGATGGGGTGCGGGTGATCGAGTCGGATGAGCTGCGCAAGTTAGGCAAATAACTCCGGGACTTTCAGAACCAAAAGATCGCAGCCTTCGGCAGCTCCCACAGAAGACCCCATTCCCCTGTAGGAGCTGCCGAAGGCTGCGATCTTTTGACCTTTACAATCCACCAGTCGCCTGGAATCCGATGCCAATCACAGTGAGCAACGACAACGGCAACAACAGCGTGTCGAGCAGCGCACTGGCCGGCAGGTCCACTCCCGGATAGCTCGGCGCCTCGGCACCGAACCGGTCCATGGCGCAGCAGCCGCCATTCAACACATACAAATCCAGCCGCGTCCCGGCGTACACCACCGGTGCGCCGGGTTTGGCCGCATCCAGCGTGCGCACGGTAGCGCATCCAGCCAATTGCAGCGCCAGCACGAGCACCAGCAGCTTATTCATCGCTGCTCAGGTGATGCTCGCCCCAACGCGGCAGCATGTCCTGCGGGATGCCGAGCAGATTGAGAATCCGCGCCACAACGAAGTCGATCAGATCATCGATGGTCTGCGGCTGGTGATAGAAGCCCGGCGAGGCCGGCAGAATCGTCACGCCCAGATTCGACAACTTGAGCATGTGCTCCAGATGAATGCTCGAGTACGGCGCCTCACGCGGCACCAGAATCAACTGACGGCGCTCTTTCAGGGTGACGTCCGCCGCGCGTTCGATCAGGTTGTTGCAGGCGCCGGTGGCAATCGCCGACAGCGTGCCGGTCGAGCACGGCACCACCACCATGGCTGCCGGCGCGCCGGAGCCGGAGGCTACCGGCGACATCCAGTCTTCCTTGCCATACACGCGAATCTGCCCGGCAGCGGCGCCGGTATATTCGGTCAGAAAGGCCTGCATCATCTGCGGTTTGTTCGGCAGCGACACGTCGGTCTCGGTGGCCATTACCAGTTGCGCGGCCTTGGAGATCAGGAAGTGCACTTCGCGATCCTCGCGCACCAGGCAATCGAGCAGGCGCAAGCCGTACTGCGCGCCCGAAGCACCGGTCATCGCCAGGGTGATGCGTTCCGGGCCGCCGGCCTGGGAAAAACTGTTCATTGCAGTGCCTCGGCAAGCTTGCCGTGCAGGCCGCCGAAGCCGCCGTTGCTCATGATCACTACGTGAGTGCCGGGCTGCGCCTGGCTCTTCACGCGCTCGATGATGCCTTCCAGCGAATCGCTGACAATCGACGGCACCGTGCACAATGCGGCGGTGGCGCCGAGGTCCCAGCCGAGGTTGGCCGGGGCATACCAGATCACTTGATCGGCATCGACCACACTGTCCGGCAAACCGTCACGGTGGGCGCCGAGCTTCATCGAGTTGGAGCGCGGCTCGATGATCGCAATCAATGGCGCGTCGCCGATGCGTTTGCGCAGACCGTCGAGGGTGGTAGCGATGGCGGTCGGGTGATGGGCAAAGTCGTCGTAAATGGTGATGCCGCGCACCTCGGCGACTTTCTCCATACGGCGCTTGACGTTCTTGAACGCGCTCAACCCGGCGATGCCCATCGACGGCACCACGCCAACATGACGCGCGGCGGCCAGAGCAGCCAGGGCGTTGGCGACGTTGTGTTGACCGGTCAACTCCCACTCGACGGTGCCTTGGGACACGCCTTCGAACATCACTTCGAACGCCGAGCCGTCCTCGCTCAGTAGTTTGACCTGCCACTGACCGCCGGCGCCGGTGGTTTGCACCGGGGTCCAGCAACCCATCTCGATCACGCGCTGCAACGCTGGCTCGGTGGTCGGGTGGATGACCAGACCTTCGCTCGGAATGGTGCGCACCAAGTGGTGGAACTGACGTTCGATGGCCGGCAGATCAGGGAAGATGTCGGCGTGATCGAACTCAAGGTTATTCAGGATCGCGGTGCGTGGACGGTAGTGGACGAATTTCGAGCGCTTGTCGAAGAAGGCGCTGTCGTATTCGTCAGCCTCAATGACAAAGAACGGCGTACCGCCCAGGCGCGCCGATACCGAGAAATTCTGCGGCACGCCGCCAATCAGGAAACCCGGGCTCATGCCGGCATGTTCCAGCACCCAGGCGAGCATGCTGCTGGTGGTGGTCTTGCCGTGGGTACCGGCCACGGCCAATACCCAGCGCCCTTGCAGCACATGGTCAGCCAGCCACTGCGGGCCGGAGACGTACGGCAGGCCTTTGTTCAGCACATATTCCACCGCCGGGTTGCCACGGGACATGGCATTGCCGATCACCACCAGATCCGGCGCCGGATCGAGCTGTGCCGGGTCATAACCCTGCGTCAGCTGAATGCCCTGGGCCTCGAGCTGTGTGCTCATCGGCGGATAGACGTTGGCGTCGGAGCCGGTGACGTGATGGCCCAGCTCTTTGGCCAACACCGCCATCGAGCCCATGAAAGTCCCGCAGATACCCAGAATATGAATGTGCATAGTCGACCTCGTAAAACATGGCCGCAGGTTAGCGTAGGGAGGGGGAAATGGCACTCTTTAGCTGAAGGATGGAGACGGGTTGGCGGCTACATCTACGCACGGCTTCAGACCGCAGCCCCTCACCCCAGCCCTCTCCCGGGGGAGAGGGCGCCGATCTCGGACACCTTCAAATCCTGAGTTCGGCTCGATATTTCAGGTCGGCGTAAATCGGCCCGGCTTTCGATCGCAGCCCCTCACCC
>NZ_RAZO01000054.1:0-2669 GCF_004307535.1 Pseudomonas sp. Sample_9 | reverse complement strand
CGCGGATCATGATTCCAGTCCAGAAACGGCTTGCCCGTGTCCATCGGCACCATCTCGATGCAGTCGGCCACGGGGCAGGTGATCTGGCACAGGTTGCAGCCCACACATTCCTCATCGATCACTTCATATTTATGCGTACCGTCGGCCTGTTTCAGACTGCCGATCGCCTGGTGTGAGGTGTCCTCACAAGCGATGTGGCAACGCCCGCAACCGATGCACGCCTCCTGGTCGATCTTTGCGATGACCTGGTAGTTGATATCGAGGTACTTCCAATCCGTGGTGTTACCCACGGCGCGCCCGGAAAACTCGGCGATATTGGCGTAACCCTGGCTGTCCATCCACCGCGACAGGCCATCCTTCATCTCTTCGACAATGCGGAAACCATGCAGCATCGCCGCCGTGCACACCTGCACCGCGCCGCTGCCCAGCGCCATGAACTCAGCGGCGTCGCGCCAGCTGCCGATGCCGCCAATGCCGCAGATCGGCAAACCCTGGGTCTGCGGATCACGGGCAATTTCCGCGACCATGTTCAGCGCAATCGGCTTGACCGCCGAACCGCAATAACCGCCGTGGGTGCTTTTGCTGCCGACGGTGGGCAGGGCGACCATGTGGTCCAGGTCGACGCTGGTGATCGAGTTGATCGTGTTGATCAGCGACACCGCATCGGCGCCACCACGATGCGCCGCCCGGGCAGCGACGCGGATGTCGGTGATGTTCGGGGTGAGTTTGACGATCACCGGCAGCGAGCAGTACGTCTTGCACCAGCGCGTCACCTGCTCGACGTACTCCGGCACCTGGCCGACCGCTGCGCCCATGCCGCGTTCGGGCATGCCGTGGGGGCAGCCGAAGTTGAGTTCGATGCCGTCGGCGCCAGTGGCCTCGACCAGCGGCAGAATGTGTTTCCACGACTCCTCGACACACGGCACCATCAGCGACACGATAAGCGCGCGATCCGGCCAATCCTTCTTCACTTGGGTGATTTCGCGCAGGTTGATTTCCAGCGAGCGGTCGGTGATCAGTTCGATGTTGTTGATGCCCAGCACTTCGCGATTGGCGCCGTAATGCGCCGAATAACGCGAGGAAACGTTGACCGCCGCCGGATCCTCACCCAGGGTTTTCCAGACCACGCCACCCCAGCCCGCTTCGAAGGCGCGAACCACGTTGTAGGCCTTGTCGGTGGGTGGCGCAGAGGCCAGCCAGAACGGGTTGGGCGCTTTGATACCGGCGAAGACTATCGAGAGATCGGCCATTTACGCAGCCTCCACGTTGAGCATCAGTTGAGCGTTGATCGCCTCGGCGGCGCGTTTGCCGTGCTGCACTGCTTGCACGGTGAGGTCCTGATCGAGGCTGGTGCAGTCGCCGCCGGCATACACACCGGGGACGCTGGTGCGCAGGTGTTCATCGACCTCGATGCGTTCGCCCTGACGCTTGAGTTCGCGCGCCAGCGGATCGCTAAGGGCGTTGTCATCGAAGCTCTGGCCGATCGCTTTGAAGATCGCATCGGCAGCCAGCTCGAAGGTTTCTCCGGTGGTTTGCAGACGGCCTTCAACCAGATCGGTGCGGGCGAAACGCATGCCGCGCACGCGGCCCTGATCATCGAGCAACACTTGCTCCGGCTGCGCCCAGGTCAGCAATCGCACCTGATTGGCTTTGGCGATGTCCTGTTCATGATGGGTGGCGCCCATGTCTGCCGCACCACGGCGATACACCAGGTTCACATCGTGCGCGCCGAGGCGGGCCATCTGCACCGCCATGTCGATCGCGGTGTTGCCGGCGCCGAGAACGATGCAGCGTTCAGCCAAGGGCAGTTGCGTGAGGTCATCGGCCTGGCGCAGTTCGCGGATGTAGTCGGTGGCGGCGAGCAGGCCCGGCGCGTCTTCGTGGGCCAGACCGAGTTGCTTGCTGGCATTCAGGCCGAGGCCGAGGAATATCGCGTCGAACTGTTGATGCAGTTCGCTGAGGGTGAGGTTTGCACCGAGTTTCTGGCCGTGGCGGATTTCTATCCCGCCAATCTGCAGGAGAAAATCCAGCTCCTTCTGCGCGTAGTCATCGACCAGTTTGTACTTGGCAATGCCGTACTCGTTGAGCCCGCCGGCCTTTTCCCGTGCTTCGAAAATCACCACGTCATGCCCGTGCATCGCGCTGCGATGGGCGCAGGACAACCCGGCCGGCCCGGCGCCGACCACGGCGATACGTTTGCCTGTGGCCGGGGCGCGCTGGAACGGATGTTCGGCGAAATGTGCGTTGTCTACCGCATAACGTTGCAGCAGACCAATCAGCACCGGCGCGCATTCCTGCGCGTTGTTGCGCACGCAGGCTTGCTGGCAGAGGATTTCCGTCGGACAGACCCGCGCGCAACTGCCGCCGAGGATGTTTGCCGAGAGGATCTTTTGCGCCGCGCCCTGTACGTTGTCCTGATGGATGTTGCGGATGAACGACGGGATATCGATTTCGCTGGGGCACGCATTGACGCAAGGCGCGTCGTAGCAATACAGGCAGCGCGAGGCTTCCAGATGCGCCTGACGGGCATTGAGCGGCGGCGCCAGATCAGTGAAATGGCCGGCGAGGGCGGCCGCGCTTTCGTGCGGGTGGGGGAGGTGGTTCAGGGTCTCGATCACGGTTTATGGCCTCATGGCTAATTGAGGTGCTGCCTCTGGTGGGCAGTGGTT
>NZ_RAZO01000094.1:0-672 GCF_004307535.1 Pseudomonas sp. Sample_9 | reverse complement strand
TTGTGATGGCGGTGTTGTTGCCGATTATTGAGATCAACCAGTTGGTGCAGTAGCCGGTTTCGATGGTGTCTGATCGGGCCTCTTCGCGAGCAAGCTCGCTCCCACAGTGTTCGGTGTTGTGAAGTAAATTGCATTCACAACATCAATTCCTGTGGGAGCGAGCCTGCTCGCGAAAGCGCCAGTCCCGACAACACAAAACTCAAATATTTTGCACCGGCCTGACCCTCACCCGAGTCCCGATCCCACCATCCTCGGGTTCTCCATTCTGTCATCTGCAACCACCCGCCAACGCCTCCAGCCCGATTCAGCCAAACCCCCGATCCAGACATGCCGCCACACCCCGCAAACACCCGAGAAATCCGTACCAGAATCCCCCCGCAGCTCCCGAGGTTTTTTCCTTTATCTGTCACCGGAAGCTGCGAATTTCTCTCTGCGGCTCCACCACGGTGGACCCTCCCGGTGTCATGCAAGCCTTCCGAAACCTGTGTTCCAAACCAAGTTGAAAAGGAGATTCTTCATGTTCAAGCGCACTCTGATCGCCGCCTCACTGACCGTCGCCGCTCTGGCTTCCGCCCAGGCCATGGCCGTAACCGGTGGTGGCGCCTCGCTGCCTGCCGCACTGTACAAAGGTTCTGCCAACAGCATCCTGCCTGCCAACTTCAGCTACGCCGT
>NZ_RAZO01000165.1:0-673 GCF_004307535.1 Pseudomonas sp. Sample_9 | reverse complement strand
CCGCGCTCGACCCAACGGCTCAGCAACAACAGCAAATCATCGGCGCGGGTCAGCGGCGAGAGTTTCGACAGGCTGTCCGCTTCCAGCGGTGTCGGCAGCAGATCGGCGAATGTGCGGCTCATAGCAGGACTCCCTGTTCCCAGGCGGGCTCGGACTTGGGTTCGGGTTTGCCCTGGAACATCCGGTCGAGGCGTTCGATCAATTCCCGTGGCGGACGCACGAAGTACACGCCTCGACTTTCGGCACGCGTACCGCGCAGGAAAAGATAAACCGCCCCACCGACATGGCGGTCGTAATCGTAATCCGCCAGCCGCGCCTTCAACTGGCGATGCAGTGCCAGCAGATACAGCACGTATTGCAAGTCGTAACGGTTGTCGAGGATCGACTGTTCCATCGCCTGCACGGTGTAGGCCTGATCATCCACGCCGAGCCAGTTGGATTTGTAATCGGCGACGTAATAACGGCCAGCGTGCTCGAAGGTCAGGTCGATAAAGCCCTTGAACATGCCGTTGAGTTGTACCGGCTCCGCCGCCACCCGGGCGACGCCATTGTGGGTGTGCTGGCGCACCTGTTCATCGAGCTTGAGCACGTCGACTTTGTGGCTGGCGAACCAGAATTCCATCTCGACGCGGTATTGCTTCAGTTGCTCAAGAACCACCGGCGGTTGCCCGCC
>NZ_RAZO01000241.1:0-2686 GCF_004307535.1 Pseudomonas sp. Sample_9 | reverse complement strand
GATCCAGCGGCTCTGCCACCTCGACGTGCACATGCAGGCCCGACAGCACGCTGCGTCGGGCAACGTGTCCGTAGCGTTCGAATAACTGGTGGAAATGTTCCTCATCGGTCGGAATCTGTTCGCGCCAGTCGGCCAGCGGATGACTGCCGGCGCTGAGCACGCCCAGGCCAAACGGCTCAAGGGCTGCGCGCAGGGCCTGACGGCTGCCACGCAAGAAATCGCCGGCATGCACGAAATCTCCGAACACCGGCGAAGCCACTTCGATCTGGCCCTGGAACATCTCCGTGGCAAACCACGCGCCCATGGCCGCCCGGCATGCCTCGATGGCCTGCGGCGGCGGGCTGCCGACCATGCGCAGGGTTTGCAGGTCAGTGATGAAATATTCTTCCTCGATGCCAAATCGCGGGCTGGTCATGGCGCTGCTCACGCAACTGTTTCTCATGGGAACCGCGCGTGGCAGCGGTGGTTCACGCCAGGCGACCAGCGCCGCGAATGCACCGTTGGTCTTTTCCATTGCACTTGGAGGGCCTGCGGTTTTCCAAACAGTCCGATCAACGTGTTCTGGAGGCAGACATGAACAACCCATCCAGCAACGACAAGGCGCTCAACGAAACCATCAATCCCAACGACGACGGTTTCGTCATTGGCACGGCCGGGCGTGATGAAGACCCCAACGCCACCACCGACTGGGACGTCAGCCGCGACAACGAAGATGTCATGACGCCCGAGGATACTCGCGGTCTGCCCGGTTATCCCGGCGCGGAAAAGAACAACCCTTCGAAACCGGTTCCCGACAGCAGCGTGCCCGCCAATGGTGATCCAGCCGTGCAGAACGACGGCGCCGACTAAACTGGCGCTATCGCCGACAGAGCCCAAGGAGGCCCCATGAACAACCCGATGCGCACCTGCGCACTGGTCGCCTTGACCCTCTCGGTCGGCATTGGCCAGGCGTATGCCGAACAAACCAAACGAGTCGACGTCATGCTGGTCGGCGGCGGCATCATGAGTTCGACGCTGGCGGTCTGGCTCAGTGAGCTGGAGCCGGGTTGGTCGATGGAAATGGTCGAGCGTCTGGACAAGGTCGCCGAGGAAAGCTCCAACGGCTGGAACAACGCCGGCACCGGCCACTCGGCGCTTGCTGAACTGAACTACACGCCGGAAAAGGACGGCAAGATCGACATCACCAAGGCTGTCGAGATCAACGAGGCGTTCCAGATCACCCGACAGTTCCTCGCCTGGCAGGTGAAAACCGGCGTGCTGAAGAATCCGCGCTCGTTCATCAACTCCACGCCGCACATGAGTTTTGTCTGGGGCGACGACAACATTCGTTTCCTGAAGAAACGCTACGAGGCGTTGCAGGCCAGCCCGCTGTTCCGCCCGATGCAGTATTCCGAAGACCCGGAGCAGATCAAACAATGGGTACCGTTGATGATGGAAGGGCGCGACCCGACACAGAAGATCGCCGCCACCTGGACGCCGATCGGCACCGACGTCAATTTCGGCGAGATCACCCGTCAGTTCGTCAGCCATCTGCAAAGCCGCGATAACTTCAACCTCAAACTGTCCACGGAAGTGCGCGACATCAGCCGCAACGACGATGGCTCGTGGCACGTCGAATACAAGAACCTCAAGGACGGCACCATGGCCGCCACCGACGCCAAATTCCTCTTTATCGGCGCTGGCGGGGCGGCGTTGCCGCTGTTGCAGAAGTCCGGCATCGAGGAAGCGAAAGACTACGCCGGGTTCCCGGTGGGCGGCTCGTTTCTGGTGACCGACAACCCCGAAGTCGCGCAGCGGCACATGGCCAAGGCTTACGGCATCGCCTCCACCGGCGCGCCGCCGATGTCGGTGCCGCACCTCGACACGCGAGTGCTGGATGGCAAACGGGTGATTCTGTTTGGCCCGTTCGCGACGTTCTCCACCAAGTTCTTGAAAGAGGGTTCGTATTTTGATCTGCCGGCCAGTACGACCCTGCACAATCTCTGGCCGATGGTTCGGGTCGGCGTGCGCGAGTTCGATCTTGTGCAATACCTCGCCGGCCAGTTGATGCAGTCCGATGATGACCGTTTCGAGGCACTGCGCACCTACTTCCCCCACGCGAAGAAGGAAGAGTGGCGGCTGTGGCAGGCCGGCCAGCGCGTGCAGATCATCAAGAAGGATGAGCAGCAGGGCGGGGTGCTCAAACTCGGCACCGAAGTTGTCGCCTCGAAGGATGGCAGCATCGCCGGGCTGCTCGGCGCATCCCCTGGCGCCTCGACTGCCGCGCCGATCATGCTCGATCTGATGGGCAAGGTGTTCAAGGACAAACTGGCCTCGGCGCCGTGGCAGGACAAGCTGCGGCAGATCGTGCCCAGCTATGGCACGCGCCTGAACGAACACCCGGACAAGGTCATGGAGGAGTGGCGCTACACCAGCGAAGTGCTGCAACTCACGCCGCCTCCGGGCATCGATCAGGCCCCGGCGCAAAACCCGCCGGGCAATATCGACGCCGTGCAGCAGAAGAATCTGGACAGCGATCCCGATCTCAAGCCCTGAGACTGGCAGATGTGGCGCGGGTCGAACTTTTTTGATCCGGCGCCACTCTGAACGTGTCATAGGGTCGCGGTTCGACAGAAAAAACGCTCCGGCAGTCAGAAAAAGCTGCGTGGCGTGATAAATTCCCCCCACGTCGAGCCCACCCAGAATG
>NZ_RAZO01000368.1:0-675 GCF_004307535.1 Pseudomonas sp. Sample_9 | reverse complement strand
CCCCGGAATACGGCGCCACGGCGGCGATGTTCTACATCGACCAGCAGACCATCGATTACCTGAAACTGACCGGTCGTGAAGACCAGCAGGTTCAATTGGTCGAGCAGTACGCCAAACTCACCGGCCTGTGGGCTGACAGCTTGAAAGGCGCGCAATACGAGCGCGGCCTGACCTTCGATTTGTCCTCGGTGGTGCGCAACATGGCCGGCCCGAGCAACCCGCACGCCCGCGTCGCGGTATCGGATCTGGCAGCCAAAGGCATTTCCGGGCAGTGGGATGACGTGCCGGGGCAAATGCCCGACGGCGCGGTGATCATCGCCGCGATCACCAGTTGCACCAACACCAGCAACCCGCGCAACGTCATCGCCGCAGGGCTCTTGGCGCGCAATGCCAACAAGCTCGGCCTGACGCGCAAGCCGTGGGTCAAATCCTCGCTGGCGCCGGGCTCGAAAACCGTGGCGCTGTACCTCGATGAAGCGGGGCTGACCACTGAGCTGGAACAGCTGGGTTTCGGCGTCGTCGCGTTTGCCTGCACCACCTGCAACGGCATGTCCGGCGCGCTTGATCCGGTGATCCAGCAAGAGATCATCGACCGCGATGTGTACGCCACCGCCGTGCTGTCCGGCAACCGCAACTTCGACGGCCGCATTCACCCGTACGCCAAACAGGCATTCC
>NZ_RAZO01000352.1:0-35284 GCF_004307535.1 Pseudomonas sp. Sample_9 | reverse complement strand
CACTGTACAAAGGTTCTGCCAACAGCATCCTGCCTGCCAACTTCAGCTACGCCGTGACCGGTAGCGGCATTGGCAAAAGTGCTTTCCTGACCAACAACGCTTCGCAATTTGGCACCACCGGCACAGTGCACTTTGCTGCCAGCGATTCGATTCTCAGCGCTACCGAACTCAGCAACTACACCGCCAACTTCGGTACTTCCTACGGCCCGCTGATTCAGTTGCCATCGGTTGCGACCTCGGTGGCGATCCCTTACAAAAAAACTGGCAACACCACCCTCAACCTGACCAGCACGCAACTGTGCGACGCATTGTCCGGTGCCAAGATCACTTGGGGTGAATTACTCAACAACGACGCCAAAACCGACCCGACACTGATCCGCGTGGTTTATCGCACGGCTTCCAGCGGCACCACTGAAATTCTCACCCGTCACCTGAACTCGGTGTGCCCTGGCAAGTTCGCCGTCGGCACTACCTTTACCAGCGCTCGTCTGGGTGGCTCTCCGCTGCCAGGCAACTGGGTAGGTGTGGTCAACACCGCTGAAGTTGCTACTGCCGTCAACGCTGTGGACGGTTCGATCGGTTATGTCGGTCCGGACGGTGTGAACGCCTCGAGCAACGCCGTTGTGGCGCGCATCAACGGTGTTCAGCCTACCAGCGCCAACGTCAACGCTGCCTTGTCGTCGGCTGCTCTGCCAGCCACCCCATCCAACCCGGCGCAGTGGGTACCGGTCGTAGCCAACCCAAGTACCGGCTATGCCATGGCGGCCTACACCAACTTCATCTTCGGCCAGTGCTACAAGGACGCAGCGGTTGCCGCTGACGTGAAGGCCTTCCTGACCCAGCACTACAGCATTCCGGGCAACGCTGCCGCTACTGCTGCCCACGGCTTCATTCCGGTTCCAACCAACTGGAAAAACGCTGTGACCGCCAACTTCGTCACCAACTCCACCGGCAACAACCTGGACATCAACAACGCCAGCGTCTGCAACGGCGTGGGTCGTCCTTTGTAAGTCCTGCTACACGCGCAATGAAATGGCAGCAGCCTTCGGGCTGCTGCCATTTTTTTTGGCCGATCTACACCTCAATCATGAAGTTTGTGTGACATCCGTTCGGTCGTGCCTCGCGCCAACTGCCTATGTCGTAACAGCAGGTTTTCGCTGGCCTGCAGCCTTATGTGGCAATCAAAAAGGATCTCGTAGTGATGCTCGCTCGCCCATCCCGTCGCAGTACCCGTGCTCAAAATCTCAAGCGTGAGGTCAACGACCCGGGGTTGTGGCTGCTCAAGCCCTTGGCGCACGCGGTGGCGCTCTGTCTGGTGGCGGGCAGTGCGCAGGCGCAAACGGCGTTCAGTTCGAGCTGGTTTGCCGCCAAGGGCGCTGCGCAACAAGCGACGGCCGCTCGACCAAGTATGGGAGGGCTGCCGGGGATGACGCCACCATTGGCGCAGCAGCAAAAAGCCAATCAGCAATTGCAGCGTTCATTGCAGACGCTCAACAACACCGTGGCGGCGATTGCCGCGCAACAGGCGGCGCAGGCGGCCGGGCGTGCGGTGGCGTTGGGCAGTGTGCAAAACGTGCCGGACGGGTTGGGCGACGGCGGCTTGAAGGTCGACAACAGCCTCACCCAGGGTTGGCTGAACGCCAAGGGGCCGCAGCAGACGCAAGCCGATGGCAAGACCAACGTGAAGATCGAGCAAACCGCCGACAAGGCCATTCTCAACTGGGAGACCTTCAACGTCGGGCGAAATACCACTGTCGAATTTGCTCAGCAGTCCAATTGGGCTGTGCTCAACCGTGTCAACGATCCGAACGCACGCGCCAGTCAGATCCAGGGCCAGATCAGGGGCGACGGCACAGTGATGCTGATCAACCGCAACGGCATCGTGTTCAGTGGCAGCAGCCAGGTAAACGTGCGCAACCTGGTGGCCGCCGCCGCCAATATCACCGATATCCAGTTCCGGGATCGTGGTCTGTATTTCGACAGCAACGGCAGCCAACCGACGTTCACCGATGCCGCCGGCAAGGTGCTGGTGGAGCGCGGTGCGGTGCTTGAAACCCACAAGCCCGCCGTCTCGACCGACGCCGGCGGCTATACGCTGTTGCTCGGTAAAGACGTGATCAATGACGGCACCATCAACACCGTCAAAGGCCAGACCGTGCTGGGTGCCGGTGATCGTTTTTACATCCGCAAAGGCTCAGGCACGGAAGGCAACACGTTTTCGACAACCTTCGGCAACGAAGTCACGCCTGGCTTCAAGGCTTTGGAAAGTGGTGGGCGGGTCAGCAACAACGGGTTGATTCAGGCTGCCACGGGTGACATCACCCTGACCGGGCATGAGGTGGAGCAGGGCGGCGTGTTGCTGAGCAGCACCTCGGTCGCCACTCGCGGGACCATCCATTTGCTCAATCCGGCGAGTGACACGAGCGGCAGCGTGACCCTGGCGCCCGGCAGTGTCACGGCGGTCCTGCTCGACAGCAGCGACCTGACGGCGCTGGACAGTCAGCATCAGGCGGCCCTGAGCGGGGTCAGCCTCAATAACAGGATTCGCGGCGATCAGTCGCGTATCGATCTCCAGAGCGGTGGCAGCGTCGATTTCCAGAACGGTTCGATCACCCTGGCCACCGGCGGCCAGGTCGCTGTCAGCGCGCAGCGTCGCAGCCTGGTTGGCGAAGGCGCGGTGATCGACGTTTCCGGCGCCGTCGGCGTCAAGGTGGCGATGGAATCGAACAACATCAAGATCAACGTGCAGGGCAACGAGCAGCGCGATGCGCCGGTCAACCGCGAGAACGGCGCGCTCAACAGTAACGATGTCTGGGTCGATGTGCGTGAACTGGTTTACGTGCCGGCCGGCACCAATGGCTATGCGACGGACCGTTGGTACACGGCCGGTGGCCTGCTGGAAGTCGGCGGTTATCTGGGCACCCAGGGGCATGGCATCGGCGAGTGGATGGCGCAGGGCGGCACAGTGAGTTTTGCCGGCAACGACGTGGTCACTCGTAAGGGATCACTGATCAACCTGTCCGGCGGCACCCTCGATGTGCAAAGCGGTGAGATTCGACAGAGCTGGCTGCGCGGTGCAGACGGTCGCCTGTATGAAGTCTCGCGTGCGCCGGGGGATCAGCTCTACACCGGTTTGTACAAGGGCTACGAGGATGAAAGTGAGCGGTGGGGCCAGACCCGCACGTTCTACAACCCGCTGATTGCACCGTCGAGTCGCAGAGAGTCGGGTTACACGGTTGGTCGCGATGCCGGACAACTGCTGGTCAGCACTGTCAACGCGGTGCTGGGCGGGCAACTGCTGGGTGAGGTTTTCCAGGGTGAGCGACAGACCCAGGCTCCGCGTGCGGTCATCGACGGTTATGAGCAGAGCCAGACTGCGCTGGCACGGCGCGCGCAATTGATTGTCGGCAGTTATCTGCCGAGCTATCAGGCGGCGTCGGGCGGATTGCGCTACACCCTCAATCCGCTGCTGGATCAGGTCCTGATTGGCGGCGAAGGGCGGGACGAGGAATCCACCGAGGAGCTGAACGGCGCCGTCGCGCAAGACCGTCAGGGCAAGTTGTTGCTCGACGCCGGCCAGCTCAATGGTTTTGATCTCGGCGCACTGAAGATCTCGGCGCTTGAGCGGATTGAAGTGAACGACGCGCTCAAGGTAGACGCCGGTGGTGACATCACGCTGTACGCACCGGATGTCCGCGTTGCGGCCAACCTGACGGCGCGCGGCGGCAGTCTGAACCTGGGCAACGTGTTGAACCAACTGCGCAGCACCACCCTTGATGACATGCTGATTGCGGCACCGGCGGGTGATCCGGTGCAGGTAACGATCGCCAGGGACGTACGCCTCGACACCCGTGGTCTCTGGAGCAATCTGCGCACCAATCCGGACGATGTGGCAAGTCTCGGCTACCTGTACGGCGGCCGGATCTCGATCCGCAGCAGTGGCGATATCGATGTTGCGACGGGCAGCTTGATCGATGTGTCGTCCGGTGCTGCGATTCTGGCCAATGGCAAGACCCGGGGGGGCAAGGGTGGCGACGTGAGTCTTGAGTCCGGCGCGATTTCCGCGCTGGGCGATTCGCATCTGACGATGGCCGGCGACATCTTCGGGCATGGCGTGACGGGCGGCGGTGCGCTGGCTATCCAGGCCAACCGGGTGCGGATCGGTGCGTCCGCAGATACGCTGCCCGAACATGCCTTGCAGCTGACGCCCGAGTTGTTCGACAACGGTTTCTCCGCCTACCGGGTCACCGGCCTGAACGGGCTGGAGGTGACAGCGGGCACACAAATCGATGTGACGATGCCGGTCTACCGTTTTGCAGACACAACGCTGAATCCGGGCAGCGGGGTCGAACCGAGCCAGGCGATGGAACTGTGGACGCCCACGCTGTATCAGGAAGACCCGCTCAAGGGCGTACTGAGCCAGCGCGCCGGTGCGAGTCTGGCGCTGCAGGCCGGCTCGAGTGAACTCGACCGGTTCGACACCGCCAGCACCCTGACGCTGGGCCGCGCATCGCGCATCACCGTCGATCCCGGACAGCGGATCAATCTGCGCGGGACCGGGCAGATCACCCTCGAAGGCGAACTGCAGGCCTGGGGCGGAACCCTGAATATACGTCAGCAACAGTTCGGTTCGATCGACGTCGCCACTTCACAGCAACAAGCCGACAGCAAGGCGCACAACCGCTCGATCTGGATCGGCGAGCAAGCGCTGCTGGACGTTGCGGGGCGTGCCCACACGGCTGTCGATGCGTCGGGTCGGGTCTACGGTCAGGTCGACAAGGGCGGCAGCATTATCATCGGCGGCGAAATCGATCCCAAGCGAGCGACGGCGACGGCGGCCGATGCGTTTGTGGTTGTGCGCGAAGGTGCACGTCTGGATGCCTCCGGAACGCAGGCCGTGCTGGACATCTCCGGGCAGGGGCCGACTCGCGTTGCCTCGGATGGCGGACGTATCAGCCTGAGCTCCTATAACGGCCTGTGGATCAATGGTCAGCTGCGCGCTGCTTCAGGTGGCAGCGGTGCTGCCGGCGGACGGCTGGAGGTAGCCCTGGAGACCCCGCTGTACGCTACGCAGAAGGCGAGTGCCGAGGTTCTGCGAGCTCGGGAAATCGTTATTGGCCAGGGGCCGGACGATGCAGTGTTGCCCCTGGACCTCAAGCCCGGTGACGCCGCGAACAACCTTCGTTACGGCCATGCCCGCCTGAGCACCGATACGTTGATGTCGGGCGGATTCGACAATCTGAGCGTGTTCAGCAACGGCCTCTTGTCATTTGACGGCGACGTCGACCTGCACATCAATCAGAGTCTGAATCTCTATGCGGGGGCCTTGTCGCTGGCGCAGACTTCCAGCGACTCGACGCGGGTAGATCTATCAGCGCCTTCCGTGCGGCTATCCGGTGTGGGGACTTATTACGGCGTGGTGGACACCATTCGCCCCCGGGTCCTGAACAGTCCGACTGCGCAAGTTTCGCCGGCGCAGTTCAACGTGAATGCCAACGTTCTGGATATTGCCAACAGCCTGTCGTTCGGCGCGCATGGGTCGATCTTGCAGAACAAAGACGCCCCGGTTGAGGTCAGCCGTCGCGGCTTTGATCAGGTATCGCTGACCAGCACCGGGGACGTGCGGTTTCTGGCGCCCGTCAGTGGCCAAGTGAAGTCAGAGTTGTGGACACCAGGGGACCTGAATCTTCGCGCTGCGCAGATCTACCCTGCGAGCGGGGTCTCGGCCGAAGTCCGGGTCGGCTATCAGAGTCAGAGTTCTCTCGCCGATACCCATCGGACATTGCGCATTACTGGCCAGGGTACGGCGCCGACAGCGCTGCCGTACTCGGTGTTTGGCACGCTGGCGATGAGCGCCAGCCGGATCCATCAGGGCGGTGTTCTGCGTGCGCCTCTGGGCGTGATCAGTCTGGGTGATGATCTGCTGATCAAAACCCGGGAACTGCGCCTGTTGCCCGGCAGTACGACGTCGGTCAGTGCGGCCGGTCTGGTGATGCCTTATGGTGGCACCACCGACGGTATCGAATACCTTTACAACGGCGCACCGATCACATTGAAAGGCATCAGTGGCGACAGCGCCGGGGTGAACCTGCGCTCGCAGTACGTGGATGTGCAGTCCGGCGCGTTGATCGACCTCTCGGGCGGCGGAGATTTGCGCGGTGCCGGGTTTGTCTCCGGTCGCGGTGGCTCCACCGATGCGCGGTTCAGTCCGTTGGTGCGCAATGCCAGCGATGGCACGTTCAGTCTGCCGGGGCTGGCCAGCAACCCGGTGTACGCCATTGTCCCGGGCGATCAGAGCGCCTACGCACCGATACTGGGGGAAGCGGGAGCGGTCGATCCGCGCATCGGTCAGCAGATCACCCTGGGCACCGGCGTGCCAGGGTTGGCGGCAGGCACTTATACACTGTTGCCTTCCACCTTCACGTTGCTGCCCGGCGCGTTCCGGGTCGAAGTCAACGGCCAGGCCGCCCCCGGCGCCAGCAACGGCGCGGTTGCAATGCGCAACGGCTCGTGGACAAGCAGTGCGCGGATGTCGATTGCCAATACCGGCGTGCGGGAAAGTCTCGCCAGCCAGGTCATCGTGACATCGGCGAATGTGTTACGGCGTTACTCGCAATACAACGAAACCACACTGGAGCAGTTCATCGTCAGCGATGCAGCGCGCCGGGGTGTTCCGCGTGCGCTGGCGCCCATGGATGCCAAAGCGCTCAACCTGTTTGTCATCGCGGGGGGTAATCACGATACCGCGCTGGACTTCAATGGCCGGATCGCCTTCGCCGCCGCCAAGGGAGGCGTGTCCGGGACGGCTGTGATTCGTGGCGGCAGTGGCGCCAACTTCGAGATTCTCGGCCCCGGACAGTCAGCCACGAAAGGCTTTGCCGGCGTCTCGCTGAGTGCCGATACGCTCAACCGGCTCGGCGCTTCTCGTCTGGCGATCGGTGCGAGCCCGACGGTGAATTACGGCTCGGCCGGCAATATCGTCAGTTTCACGGGCAGTACCTACAACATCACCTTGCGTGAAGGTGCGCTGCTTTCAGCACCGGAAGTGCTGCTCTGGACCAACAATGGCAACGGTGCCATCACGGTTGAGGCCGGTGCCGGCATCAATTCCCTGGGCCGCGGCGAGGTGCCGTACGACTCCTCCAACGGTTTTGTCTATCAGCCCGGCGCCGCAAGTCTGCTGGTGGTGTCCAACGGCTGGACGAATGTGCTGGCGCCAGAGGTCAACGCCAGCACTGCGTCTGGCAGCATCCGCATCGGCACCTGTAATCACCAGGCATGCGCCAATCCGGCGATGCTCTATTCCAATGGCAGCATTACGGCGGCCACCAACAATCAGTTCGAACTGGCCGAAGCGGTGCGTTTCGGCACCGGTCACCTGGCATTGGCTGTGGGTGCGGTCAACATCGGTACCGCTGAAACACTGGCGGCGGCCGGTCGCCTGCCTGCCGGGCTGACGTTGAGTCAGGGCGTGCTGGACCGCTTGCTGCGCGGCGATACTCAGTTTGCTGCGCCAGCCCTGGAAACGCTCAGCCTGACCGCTCGCGACGCGTTGAACTTTTATGGCAGCGTCGCGCTGGACACCGTGGATCCTCAGACCGGGCGCAGCAAGTTGCAGAATTTGATCATCACGACCCCGGCGATGTACGGCCTGGGCGATACGAGCGACGTGGCGACCATCCGCACAGCCAACCTGATCTGGAACGGCGCCACTCAGGCGCCCGGGGCCGTGGCCAGCGGTGGTGCGGGCAGCGGACACGGCACGCTGGACATTGAGGCTCAGCGCATCGATTTTGGCTACGGCCCTTATTCCCAACCCAACGGCCTGGATCAGAACGCTCGTCTTGCGCTGGGCTTTGCCAACGTCAACCTCAACGCCAGTGATCGTATCACCGCCAACCACAAGGGCAGCCTCGCGGTTTATGAAACGCAGGGGGCTTACGACCCGATCAAGGGTTATCTCTACAGCGGCGGCAACCTGAACCTGCGCACACCTCTGCTGACCGGAGAGGCCGGCTCGGTGAATGCGCTCAAGGCCGGCGGCAGTCTGGTATTGAGCGGACCGGCCGGGACGGCGCTCGCCGATGCACTGGGTGCCGAACTGACGCTGGAGGGGCGTACCGTGGTGCTCGACGGCCGGATTGCGCTGGCCAGCGGCAAATTGCAGGTCAAGGCCGAGGGCAATCTGACCCTCACGAGCGGGGCGAATCTGGACCTGGCGGGCCGCACCTTGCCATTCAACGATATCAACCAGTACAGCTGGGGCGGCGACGTGGCGTTGTACAGCCGCGACGGCAATATTCGTCAGGCGAGCGGCTCGCGCATCGATCTGTCGGCGCAGAACAATCAGGCCGGCAATCTGAGTGTCGTGGCACTGTCAGACACCGCAGGCGAGGTCGATCTGCAGGGTGAGATCCGTGGCAGCAGTACAGGGCATTACGATGCCGGCGGCACGTGGGTACCTTACAAATCCGCTGGCGTGGACATCCGCGCGCAACACTTGGGTGGCGCACTGAATGAACAGTTTGCTGCGCTCAACCAACGCTTGAACGCCGGCCAAGTCTTCGGCAGTCGCAGCTTCCAGTTAAAACAGGGCGATCTGGTGGTCGGCGATGGCCTCAGGGCGGGCGAGGTCTCGGTATCGCTAGACAACGGCAGCCTGACGGTGAACGGCCTGGTCGATGCCAGCGGCGAACGGGTCGGCAACATTCGCCTGTCCGCCGCCCATGGCCTGAATGTGGCGGGCGGTGCGGTGCTGGATGCTCACGGTCGGGTACTGCGGGTCGACAGTTACGGCAAGATTATCGACGCGCCCAACCGGGCCATGGTCGAACTCAGTTCAGGCGACGGCCTGCTGACACTCGCTCCCGGTGCGCGGATAGACCTGCGCCATGGCACGGACGCGGCAGTCGGCACACTGGCGGGTCAGAATGACGGTCGCCTGCGCGGCACGCTGGAGCTGAACGTACCGCGACTGGGCGCCGATGACATCGCCATCGACGCCCCTGGCGCGTTGATCATCCAGGGCGCGCGGTCCATCGGGCTCAATGCCGTGCGCCGCTATACCGATGCCGCCGACGGGGTGGATCCAGCGGCCAGCGGCCGGCCTTATCAAATCATCGACCAGGCTTACCTGAACCGCATCCACGGTGACAACGACCTGTTCATCAATGCAGCCTTGGGCAACAGTGATCTGTTGCAGCGCAAACTGGCAGGGTTGAACAATGCGCGGTATGCCGATGCCTTCCATTTGCGCCCAGGCGTAGAGATTGCGAGTAAAACCGCCGACGGCGATCTGGTGGTACAGGGCGATCTGGACTTGTCCGGCTATCGCTACGCCAGTCTCAACCCGAACACCGGCAAAACTTCGGTGTACGGTTCTGGCGAGGCGGGGAGCCTGGTGATTCGAGCCGGAGGGGACCTGGATATCTACGGCAGCATCAACGATGGTTTCGCGCCGCCACCGGAAACCGTGGACGATGCCGGATGGAAATTGCTACCGGGCGTCCAGCCGTTTGGCGGCGATCTGATTGTGCCGGGCGCAGGCGTGACGCTGGCCGAGGGCACGTTGTTCCCAGCGGGCGTCAAGCTGAACTATGACCTGCCGATCCAGGCCGCCGTCCTCGCCAGCGGTACGCTGTTGCCCACCGAGGCCGTGCTCGCCGGCACCTACACTCTGCCGGCCGGCACCGTGTTGAGCGCAGCCGTACACGATGCCTCCGGTAACCTGCTGTATGGCGCCGGAACGCTGCTCAATGACAGTGTGATATTGCCAGCCGGCAGCCGCCTCGGCGCCGGGACCCGCCTCGGTCAGGCTACCGGGATGCAGGCCATGCTCTGGCCAAAAGGCGTGCCTTTGCCCAGTGTTCTGGATGACCAGCAGCGTTCGGTGGGTGTGAAGTTGAATGGGGCGCTGGCGCTGCTGCGTGGCTCCCTGATTCCGTCGATGACCGATGTGGTGCTGGCCGCCGACACACCCTTTATCGAACTTCGTTCATTGAACGGTACACGCCAGGGCGCGAACTGGGCGATCGCGAGCATGTTGCCGTCGGGCAGCGCATCGTGGTCGATGCGGATGGTTGCGGGTGCCGACCTGCAAGCCGCTGACAGTCGGGTGGTGAAACCCGTCACCAGTACCGGTGACTTGCGGCTGGCGGACACCCACCTCGGGATTCTTGTCACTGAGAAAAAGCTCGACAGCACCTGGTCGGCGGATAACCCGCTGGGTTATCCGGCGGGCAGCGTTGTCAGCGATGAGGATAGTTTCTGGTGCGATTTGATTCCCGGGGTCTGTCTCCCTCCGGCCAAGTTCCTGTGGGCGGATGGCAACATGATGGGCATACCCGCCGGAACCCCGGTCAGTGACGACGATCTGTTCTGGTGCGACATCGACCCGGGGAACTGCCTGGCCAACAAGGGCGGGATAAACGCCAGTCCCCATTCGCAGATGTTCAGCGTGCTTCGCACCGGTACTGGCGATCTGGATTTGATGGCCGCGGGCAATCTGAGCATGAACTCACCGTTCGGCGTTTATACGGCGGGCACTCAGTCCAGCGATGTCGATTCACGTTTCAACCAGGCCCGCGGCCGCTTGTCTGACGATGGATCGATACTGGGCAGCGCCGGCAGTGCTTACGAAAAATGGGTCAATGGCGGTTCGGAGAGCCTGTATCAGGCGTGGTATCCGCAGATGGGCGGCAACCTGACCATCGGTGCCGGTGGCTCGGTGTCGGGGGACACGCTCGGGCGGCGCGGCTATGTAATGAACGCGCCACTGCGCGAACAGGTATCCAGCGTTGCTGTGGGCAACTGGCTCTGGCGTCAGGGCGATGGCAAGGCGGATCTGCCTACGGCCTGGTGGATCAACTTCGGCAGCTACGCCACGCAGCCCTTGCCGGACCAGAGCACCGACACCGGGTCATACCTGGTCGGCTTCACCGGCTTCGGCACATTGGGCGGCGGCAATATCAGCCTGCGCGCTGGCGCGGATGCAGGCATGCTCACGCCCATGGGCGATCAGTTGCTTAATCCCCGCAGTCAGGGACTGATCGTGGCGGTGGGCAGCACCGGCCGCGTTGGCGCTGACGGTAGCCTGCAGTTGACTGGCGGTGGCGACATGGACATTCGTCTCGGTGGCATGCTCAATCCGTCATTGCAGGCGAGGTCGGGGCAAAACGGCACGACACCGCCGCGACACGACCTTCAAGGCGCCCTGATCAATCTGCGGGGTGCGGCACAGCTGACCGGCGCTGCTGCGGGTGCAATCAACCTGCAATATGGCGTCGAGCAATTCCAGCAGGACGCCCGGGAAACCAGAGCCTACGATTTGTTCAGTGCCAGCACCGGAGCGGCGGGCGGTGGCGTGGTATTGATACCGGGTGATTCGGGGATGCGCATCAGTACACGCGGCGACCTGGTGATGGGGGGCGCGGCGGACCCGGGTCGGGTAAGGCTGCAGAACTCCACGCCGTTCACCACTGACAGTGGTGTGGTCCATGCGGGTGGCGGACTGAGCGGTTTCTCGTTGTGGACCGGGCACACGGCCATAGATCTGTTTTCCGCTGGGGGCAATCTCACACCGAGCACACAGATGGCTGAAGTCAGCACGACGTTGTCTCAACCCGTCAGCGCAATGAACAGCTCGCCGACTGATGGTCGCTTTGTATATCCCTCGATTCTTCGGGCCGTTGCAGCCAAGGGTTCCATCTACGTGGGACCGTCGGCCGCTTTTGGTGCAGCGAGCAATCTGTTCCCGGCGGTGGGGTACTCGCTATTGCTGGCGCCTTCGACAAACGGGCAATTGTCGTTGCTGGCTGGTGACTCCATCTACGCCGGCGGCTATGCGATCAATCAGTCCGGCGCGAGCCCGGGAGCCATCGCGACCCCGTTTGCGCCTTCCTTCTCCGGATACGGAGCCAGCACTGCAAACGTGCCGTTGGTCAGCAACTACAGCCCCGATGGTGTGATCCCGAGCAGAAACCTGCGTTATCCGCTGTTTGCGTTTGGCGCAGATACCTTCTCGGGGTCGAGTGATGTACAGGGTCCGGCGCGTTTCTATGCCTTGACCGGTGATCTGGTCGGTCTACGCAGCGGCGAAACCCTGAGCTTTTCCCCGTCCGCGCGTACCTGGTATGAAGCGGCGGGGCCGGTGTGGATGATGGCCGGTCGCGACATCGTCGGGTCCGGTACTTTCCTGGGGCAGCCGACAATCGCGCCGAATGAGGAATTGGGCGGAACCCGCCAAAGCGTCAGTTCGACCGGTAACCTGTTCATTCACAACGACCCGCGGGATGTCTCGCGCGTATCTGCCGGGCGCGACATTCTCTACAGCAGCTTCGATATCGCCGGTCCGGGCCTTTTGGATGTCAATGCCGGGCGCAACATCCTGATGGAGGACCGGGCCGCTATTACCAGCCTCGGACCGATCGCGGCGGGAGACAGCCGATCGGGGGCGAGCATCGTGTTGCAGGCCGGCGCAGGCGTGCAGGGGCCGGATTACTCACGGTTCATTGCGCGTTATCTGAACCCGCAAAACGTAGCGGATTCAGCGGTGGCCCTCAGCGCGCAACCGGGCAAAGTGGTCAAGAGCTACGTCGATGAACTGCAGAGTTGGCTGAGCCTCGGTTATGGCTTCAAGGGTAGCGACCAACAGGCGCAAGCGTTCTTCTCCGCACTGCCGAGTACCGAACAGGCGATCTTCGCCCGCCAGGTGTACTTCGCCGAATTGCGCGCCGGTGGCCTGGAATACACCGATGCCAGTGGTCCGCGCACAGGTAGTTACCTGCGCGGTCGCAACGCCATTGCGGCACTGTTCCCGACCACTGATGTCGCCGGCAATCCGATCCGCTACGACGGCGATATCACGATGTACGGCGGCGCCGGGGTCAAGACGCTGTTTGGCGGCGATATCCAGATGCTCACGCCGGGCGGTGGTCAGGTGTTCGGCATCGAAGGCGCTGCGCCGCCGTCGACGGCGGGGATCATCACCCAAGGCTCGGGCGACATTCAGCTGTACTCCCAAGGCAGCATCCTGCTCGGCCAGAGCCGGATCATGACCACCTTCGGCGGCTCGATTCTCGGCTGGTCCGCCGAGGGCGACATCAACGCCGGTCGCGGCTCGAAAACCACCGTGGTCTACACGCCGCCAAAACGTGTCTACGACACCTGGGGCAACGTCACGCTGTCGCCGTCGGTGCCGAGCACCGGCGCTGGTATCGCCACACTCAACCCGATTGCCGAAGTGGCACCGGGCAACATCGACCTGATCGCGCCACTGGGCACCATCGATGCCGGCGAGGCGGGGATTCGCGTGTCAGGCAACGTCAACATCGCCGCGCTGACGGTGGTCAATGCCGCGAACATTTCGGTGCAGGGCAAGGCAACCGGCGTGCCGGTGGTATCGGCGGTCAACACCGGCGCGATCACCTCGGCCAGTTCGGCGGCATCCTCCGCTACACAAGCGGCTGAAGACGTCGCGCGGCAGCAACAGGCAGCGGCGCGGCAGAACCAGGCCTCGGTGTTCACCGTGCAGGTGCTCAGCTTCGGCAACGAGCAACTGGCGCCGTCGCGTGATGGTGCCAGTCGCGCGCCAGCGCCGGGTTATAACCCGGACAGCCCGGTGCAGGTGCTGGGCGCCGGGGCGTTGGATGAACAGGCGAAACAGCAGCTGACCGAGGAGGAGCGTGGGCAGCTGACGTTGTAAAAGACTCTCGTGCAGTACGTTTGGGCGGCCGGTTGGCCGCCTTTTTTTACGAGTGGTTATGGATATTTTTTACGGGCGTGCAACACGGTCAGAATTTTGATGTGGTCTGTCACCTGATAGACCAGTAAATAATTCGAGTTAATGACCATTTCGCGAGTGCCCGGTATTCGGCCGGAGCGGAAACCATGCGGTATCCAGGAAAGCCTTCGCGCTGCGGCGCTGAGCTTTTGGTGCAGTGCAACTGAAGCGACAGTGTTGCGTTGTTCTACGTATTCGATGATGTCAGCCAGATCTCCAAGAGCCGGTTTACTCCAGCTTACCGGCAGCGCGTCGATTCTTGCGTCTCTCTTCCAGCATCTGACCTAGCAGCACCATTGCCTCATCGTGGGGAATAGGCGGGCGCGGGTCATCAAGTGCGGCTTGTACTTTGGCGCGATACCAAAGGTCGTATTCCGCAGCCTCTTCTTCGGTTTCGAAGTCTGAAACGATAAGTGAAAGTTCAGCGCTCATCATGACCTCCATGATCAATGTGAAGCAGTCTAAGGGGATGTGGGCTCGTTGTCGTCACTGGCGGGACGAGGGAGACATCATCCGCAAACAGACGATGCAAATCTGTCAGACGCTTCGCTTGTGATGCACGTGAAGTCGATCAGGGATGTAGTTCGATTCTGTAGGAAATCAGCTTTTGGTCATTGGGCTGACAGCCGCCGCTCAAAGCCGCGGCCACAGCCACGCTGCACTCAGTTACCGTCTGCAACCTTACGCTCGATCTCATCGACTTTGCGCTGCAGCTCTTCAGCTTCCTGCTCTTTGACCCGAGTGGAAGACGGCGTGATGATTTTGTCCACGCCTTCGGTCTTGCCGTCGCGGTCCTGCAGATCGCGCTCGACCACGTTCACCGGTTTGCCGCTGGCATCGGTGGGCGGGGCGTTGGGGGTTTTGTCGTCGTTGGTATTCATGGTGCTGGCCTCCAGTGGGTGTACATATTGGAGACAGCGCGGCGGCAGACGTTCGAAATTTTTCCAGGCCACGGCCCTCTCCCGCAGGAGAGGGCACATCAGTTTTTTTCAGTCCTTGAGAATGTCGCGATCCTTGGTTTCCGGCAGGAAGAACGTGCCGAGTATCGCCGTCGCCACTGCAATCACGATCGGGTACCACAGCCCGTAGTAGATATCGCCGGTGGCCGCGACCATGGCGAACGCCACGGTCGGCAGGAAGCCGCCGAACCAGCCGTTGCCGATGTGGTAGGGCAGCGACATCGAGGTGTAGCGGATGCGCGTCGGGAACAGTTCGACCAGCCACGCGGCGATCGGGCCATAAACCATGGTCACGTAGATCACCAGGACGGTCAGCAGAAGCAGCATCATCGGATAGTTGATTTTCGCCGGGTCGGCTTTTTCCGGGTAACCGGCGTCTTTCAGCGCCGCGGCGAGGTTGGCGGTGAAGGCGTCGTTGCGGGTCTTGAAGTCGGCGGCGGGGAGGGCGCTGCCTTCGAAGCTCTCGACCACGCGGTCACCGATGCGCACCTGCGCCACCGTGTTCGGTTCTGCGGCGACGTTCTCATAAGGGATCGCGCGTTTCGCCAGCAAGGTTTTCGCCAGGTCACAGGAGCTGGTGAATCTGGCCTTGCCCACCGGATCGAACTGGAACGAACACTGATCAGGATTGGCGATCACTTTGACCGGATTTTTTTCCTGAGCGACGAACACGTCCGGGTTGCCGTACTGGGTCAGCGCAGTAAAGATCGGAAAGTAGGTCAAAGCAGCCAGAATGCACCCGGCCATGATGATCGGTTTGCGCCCGATGCGATCGGACAGGCTGCCGAAAATCACGAAGAACGGTGTGCCGATCAGTAGCGATCCGGCGATCAGCAGATTGGCGGTCTGCGCGTCGATCTTCAGTGTTTGCAGCAGGAAGAACAGCGCATAGAACTGCCCGGTGTACCAGACCACTGCTTGCCCGGCCGTGCCGCCGAGCAGCGACATGATCACCACTTTGAGGTTGTCCCAGCGTGCAAAGGATTCGGTCAGCGGCGCTTTCGAGGCCTTGCCTTCGTCCTTCATTTTCTGGAATACCGGCGACTCGCTCAGTTGCAGGCGGATGTACACCGACACGGCCAGCAGAATGATCGACAGCAGAAACGGAATCCGCCAGCCCCAAGCCTCGAACGCCTCGTTACCCAGCGCGGTGCGACAGGCGAGAATCACCAGCAGCGACATGAACAGACCGAGGGTGGCGGTGGTTTGAATCCACGAAGTGAAAAAGCCACGGCGGTTGCGTGGCGCGTGCTCGGCCACGTAGGTTGCCGCGCCGCCGTATTCGCCGCCCAGCGCCAGGCCTTGCAGCAGACGCAGGGTGATCAGAATCACCGGGGCGGCGACGCCGATGGTCGCGTAGCCGGGCAGCAGACCGACGATTGCCGTCGACACGCCCATGATCACGATGGTGATCAGAAACGTGTGCTTGCGCCCGATCATGTCACCCAGGCGCCCGAAGACGATAGCGCCGAACGGCCGCACCGCAAACCCGGCGGCAAACGCCAGCAGGGCAAAGATGAACGCGGTGGTTTCGTTGACGCCGGCGAAGAAGTGCTTGGCGATGATCGCCGCCAGTGAGCCGTAGAGGTAAAAGTCGTACCACTCGAAAACCGTGCCCAGCGAGGAGGCGAAGATGACCTTGCGCTCCTCCTTGGTGATGCCGCCGCTGCGCGGTGGCGTGCCGGTGGATGCTGTGTCGATTGTGGCCATGGGTGTTCTCCGTCGTGCTTATTGTTGTAGGCCGGAGTCCCCCGTTACTGCCTGTCGCACTCTGGCCCGTTGGCATCTGCCGCCGTTGCTCTAGCGTGAAGCTTGCACAGTCTGACCGCCTCGCAGGGCTGCAAGGTTTCCTGAAGCATAATCAGCTTTTGGCGAATATCCACTTGGCCTACGCTTTGACCCAACGCTGCCGGCTCCAGGCACTCAGCCAATCGACCAGAAACACCAGCAACAGCATCGCCAGAATCACCGTGCTGGCCTGGGCTTCCTGGAACAGGCTGAGGCTGACATAGAGCATCTGGCCCAGGCCGCCGGCGCCGACGAAACCGAGCACGCTGGCCATGCGGATGTTGTTTTCCCAGCGATACAGGCAGTAGGCGAGCAGTTGCGGGGCGAGGTTCGGCAGGGTGCCGTAGCAGAACGCCAGAATCGGATTGCCGCCCTGTAAGCGGATCGCCTCGGCCGGTTGCGGCGGGGTGTTTTCCAGTGCCTCGGCGAACAGTCGGCCGAGTACGCCAGTGGTGTGCAGGGCGAGGGCGAGGGTACCGGCGTTCGGTCCGAGACCGGCGGCGAGCACCATCAGCGCCGCCCAGACCAGCTCCGGAATCGCCCGCAAGCCGTTGAGCAGCAGACGCGCCGCACTTTGCAGCGGCCAGCCGAAACGCCCGGCAGCGGGCAGCGCGAGGACGATGCCGAACAGCGCCGCAAGCAGGGTGCCGAGGGCTGACATAGCGAGAGTTTCCAGCGAACCGTGGGCGATGGCTTTCAGATACCCGGCGCTCAAGTCGGGACTGAGGAAACGCTGCACATAACTGCCCATCTGCTTGAGGCTATTGGCGCTGCCGAGTTCGGCGAGATCCAGCTCCAGATAGGCAAAGGACGCGACCACCGCACATGCGATGACGACGATCAGCAGCAGGTTGATCAGGCGCCTCATGTCAGCCTCCAGCGCAGCAAGCGGCTGAGCTGATCGGCGCACAGCACCAGCAGCAGGAACGTCAGCAACATGCTGGCGACTTCACCGCCGGCGAACATGCGGATCGACAGGTCAATTTGCTGCCCCAGTCCACCGGCACCGACAAAGCCCATCACCACCGAGGCACGGATTGCGCACTCCCAGCGATACACCGTGTACGAGAGCAGTTCGGCGGCGACATTCGGCAACGTGCCGTAGGCAAATGCCGCCAGTCGGCCGCTGCCGGCCTGCAACAATGCGTGCGCCGGGCGTTGGTCGGTGGATTCGAAGATCTCCGCGTAAACCTTGCCGAGCATACCGCTGTAGGTGATGGCGATGGCCAGCACGCCCGCCGCCGGCCCGAGGCCGACCGCGCGCACAAACAACAGCGCCCAGACGATCTCCGGCACGCTGCGCAAAAAGATCAGCAAACCGCGAATCGGCCAGCGCAGCAAACGCCCGGGCAGGCTCGGCACGCCGCCCCGGGACGCCGCCGAGAGCGACAACGCGCGACTGGCGATCAGACTTGCCGGCACTGCCAGCAGCAACGCCAGGGCCATTCCCGCTGTGGCAATCGCCAAGGTTTGCAGGGTGGCTTTGAGCAGCAGTTGCAGGAACGCCTGATCGTGCGCCGGTGGCCAGAATGCCGAAACAAAACGGCCCATTTCGTTCTGGCTATCGGCCTGAAACAGCACGCCCAGGTCGAGTTCGCTGAGCTGAATGCCCGGCCACAGCAAAGCCAGCGCCAGCAGCGTCAGCAACAGACGCGGCCACGCCGCCGGGTCCCGTGCATCGGCCTTCAGCATCGCGGAATCTGCACAATCAAAGGCGCGACCGCTGGCGCTGGCGATTGCAGTTGTTCATTGGCGTACAGCGCATCGAGCTTGTCGCGGCTGACTTGATCAGAAGGGCAGTCGAACAGAATCTGCCCGTCGCGCAAGCCAATGATCCGTGGAAAGTGCGCCAGCGCCAGGTCCACCGCGTGCAGGCTCGCCACCAGCGTGACGTTGTGCTCGCGAGCATGGCGCGAAAGGATCGACAGCGTATGGCCGGCAAGAACCGGGTCCATCGCTGACACCGGTTCGTCGGCGAGCAATATTTCCGGCGCCTGATACAGCACCCGCGCAATGCCGACGCGCTGCAATTGCCCGCCGGACAATTGCTGGCAATGGGCGAACAGTTTGTCGCCCAGATCCAGTCGCGCCAACGCCGCGCGAGCGCCCGCCACATCCAGCGGATGCAGCAGGTTCAGCAGACTTTTGCCCAGACTCCACTGACCAAGCTTGCCGGCCAGCACCGCGGTGATCACCCGCTGACGCGGCGGAATCGGCGGCGCCTGATGCACCAGGCCGATGCGCGCACGCAGGCGCTGGCGCTGGTGAGCCGACAAGCGCCAGGCGCGTTCGCCGAGCACTTCGATGTCGCCACTGCTGGGCTCGAGCGCAGTCGCCAGCAGATTGAGCAGGCTCGACTTGCCCGCGCCGGACGGGCCGATGATCGCTACCTGTTCGCCAGCGCCAATCTGCACGTCGATATTGCGAAGGGCATCGACGCCATTGGCATGGCGCAGGCTGCCTTGGGTGAGGCGTAGGGTCATTTCAGCAGTTCGGCGGCGCGGGCGGCTTCCTCGATGCCCTTGTAGTTTTCAGGCTTGGTCTCGATGAAGCGACTGGCGGCCTGCAGATCGAGGATCTTCTTCTGCTCAGGATTGGCCGGGTCGAGGTCGAGGAAAGCTTTCTTGATTTTCGCGGCCAGCTTCGGATCGAGGGTGCCGCGCACGGTCCAGTTGTAATCGAAATAGGTCGGGGTGGTGGCGAAGACCTTGACCTTGTTGGTGTCGACCTTGCCGGCGTCGACCAGTTTCTGCCAGACGCTGGCGTTCAATACACCAGCGTCGACCTTGCCGGCCTGCACCCAGGCAACGGTGGCGTCATGCGCGCCGGAGTAGGCGACGCGGCTGAAATAGCCTTCAGGCTTGATGCCGTCGTTCTTCAGCATGAAGTAACGCGGCATCAGGCTGCCAGAGGTGGACGACACCGAACCGAACGCGAAGGTCTTGCCCTTAAGGTCGGCAAGGCTTTTCACGTTCGGGTCGGCGGTGATGAATTTGCTGGTGAACTGTGCATCCTGCTCGCGCTGCACCAGTGGGATCACTGGCGTGGTGGCGTCGGTCTTCAAACGTGCCTGCACAAAAGTGAAACCACCGAGCCAGGCCATGTCGAGGCGATCGGTGGCCAGGGCTTCAACAACCGCCGGGTAGTCGGCGACAGGCACAAACTGCACCTTCATGCCCAACTGCTGCTCAAGGTAGGCGCCCAGCGGTTCGAACTTGCGCAGCAACTCGGTCGGGGCTTCGTCGGGAATCGCGCTGACGCGCAGGACATCTGCGGCTTGCGCTATCAGGGCAGAAAAGGACAGGGCCAGGCCGGCGGTGAGGGCGAGGGTACGCTTGAACATAGAATTCTCCGTTTCGTAAGCGTCAACATTCGAAGGGCCACCGGTAGTCAACGGCGCGCCACGTCAGGGTAGACGAAACGGCGAGGTTATACGCATTCGCGAGGAGATTGGCCAGCCTCCGTGCCGGCGCGTTGTGTCAGTTTGTGTGCTGCACCGGTCAAGCCGCTTCGGGCAGTCTGGCAATCACCTTGATCTCGAAATCGAAACCCGCCAGCCAGGTCACGCCAACAGCCGTTACCGTCGGAAACGGCGCCTCGCCCCAAAACTCCGGCACCACGCTCCAGATCGTTTCGAACGTCGAGTGCGGATCGATCATGAACACGGTGACATCCACCGCGTCGTCGAAGCTGCAACCGGCCGCAGCGAGGATCGCGTTGAGGTTATTGAAGGCGGTGCGTACCTGGCCGGGCAAATCCGCCTCCGGTGAACCGTCCTCGCGACTGCCGACTTGTCCGGAGACAAACAGAAAGCCGTTTGAGCGAATCGCCGGCGAATAACGGTGACGCTCATACAGGGCGTGGCGGGCGGGTGGGAAAACTACATCGCGCTTGGACATGGGGCTGACTCCATCAGTGAGTTGATGGGAACGACTTTAGGTATTTGCAGTGCGCGGATAAACGCGCAAGCTTGGCGTTCACTGTTTGCAAATCCCAAACAATCGAGGGGCGCGGATGGACCGGTTCGATGCGATGCAGGCCTTTGCCCGGGTGGTCGAGGCGGGCAGTTTCACCAAGGCTGCCGAAACCTTGCACATGAGCAAGACCACGGTGACGCAACTGGTCCAGCAACTGGAGGCGCGGCTGCGGGTCAAGCTGCTCAACCGCACCACGCGCAAGGTCAACGTCACCGCCGATGGCGCGGCGTATTACGAGCGGGTGATCAAGCTGCTCGCCGACATGGACGACGCCGAAACCAGCCTGCCCGGCGCCGCTGCACGGCCACGTGGACGCTTGCGCATCGACGTGCCCAGCCCGTTCGCGCGGCTGATTCTGGTGCCGGCCTTGCCGGATTTTCATGCGCGCTACCCGGACATCCAGATCGACATGGGCGTCAGCGACCGCATCGTCGACATCATCGATGAGAACGTCGATTGCGTGGTGCGCGGCGGCGAGCTGCTCGATCAATCGTTGATGGCGCGCAAGATCGCCGACCTGCCCTTGGGTGTTTTCGCCGCGCCGGCATATCTGGCCCGCGAAGGGACGCCTGAGCATCCGCTGGAACTGCAAGACTCCCATCACCGCGTGGTCGCTTTCCTCTGGGCGCGCACCGGCAAACCTTTGCCCTACGCCTTGCACAACGGTGCTGAGCAGTTGCACATCAAGGGCCGGCATGTGCTTGCGGTGGATGACGGCAACGCCTATCTGGCGGCGGGGCTGGCCGGCATGGGCGTGTTGTGGTTGCCAACGTATATGTCTGACGCCCATGTGGCGCGTGGCGAGTTGGTGCAATTGTTTGAAGGCTGGCAACTTGAATCGATGCCGCTTTATCTGGCCTATCCGCCCAATCGACACGTGAGCCTCAAGCTGCGGGTATTTATCGATTGGATCGTGCAGTTGATGGCATAGCTTCACATGGTGCAGTTATTGCTTGCTGGTGCCGCACAGCCGTCAAAATTCCAACACAAGCGACGGCCGGAACCCATGCAGTGATGAGATGCGTGGTGTTCCCATCAAGGAGCTTCGCCTGCAATGAACATGTATATCGATATTGTTGGTGCCTGCAATCTGAGCTGTCCTTCGTGTCCGATGGGCAACTCGGAAAACCTCAATTACAAGAAATCGATGCAACTGGAGATGTTCCGCCAGATCGTCGAGAAGGCCAAGGCAGAGGGCGTGCGTTCGATCTTCCTGTATAACTGGACCGAGCCATTGGTCCATCCGAAGATCGGCGAGTTCATCGAGATCATCAATGCCGCCGGCATGGCCAGCGGCATCAGCACCAATTTGAATCTTTCGAAAAATATGGAAAAGGCGCTGTTGGCCGAGCCGGCCTATTTCCGTATCTCGCTGTCCGGGTTTCATCAGGAAACCTACAAGAAGGGCCATGCCGGCGGCGATATCGAAGTTGTGAAGCAGAACATGCTCGCCCTGCACGAGATCAAGCAACGGCTGGGGCTCAAGACCCGTGTCGATGTCTATTACCACCGTTATCTGGACAACATTGACGAAGAAGCCTTGATGCGCGAGTTCAGTGAGCGTCTCGGCTTTGTCTTCACCACGGGCTATTCGGTGATGATGCCGCTGGAGAAAGCCCTGGCGATTGTCGAGCGCGATCCGTCTGTCACGGCAACCGACCATGAGACCCTGACACGCCTTGCACTGCCGCCTTACGATGACCTGATCAACGTCGTTCAGCATTATCCCAAGCAAGCCTGCATGCTCAAGGATGACTGGCTGGTGATCGACTGCAATGGCAATACTGTCCTGTGTTGCACCATCTTCAACCAGACCGAATACCAGGTCGGCAAGTACCTCGACATGCCGCTCGATGAACTGACGCGGCGCAAATCCACACAGCAGAACTGTGTCGATATGTGCAACCGCTGCGCGTCGAAAGGCCTGCACATCTATTCGATGTTTCCGAATCAGGGCGTTCTGGAGCGGCATGCGGTCAATCGCATCGTCGACTTCGAACGCCTCAACAGTCAGGGGCTGGCCATCGACAGCCTGCAACTGGGCCGCGCGGGTGAGGTCAGTGCCGAGGACTTCGATGAAGCCCAATACCTTCGCTTGAATGACGACGTCAGGGTGGCGGTTTCCAACGGTTCGTTCAGCAGCGGCTATCAACATTACGTGCTGTGTGGCCGTCTGGAAGGACGACTCGGTGCCGGGGTTTTCTCGGTGCTCTGAAGCGACAGCGGAGTAGCAGTCGATCACGCGCTGCGCAGGCGTGATTGACTCTTTGCCGGATCAAGCCAACTATCGGCGCATAACAACGACCGATGGACCCGACCTTGATTGAACGACGTCAATTCAGCGGTGGCATGAAGGGCAAGAACCTTCGCTATCTGAATGAACAGAACCCCGATAACACCGGCGTGACCCGCACCGGTTTCCTCTTGCTTGAACACTTTTCGCTGCCGGCCTTCACCCAGGCGCTGGACACGGTAGTCACCACCAATCTGTTGCGCCCGGGACTTTTCTCGTCGCGCACCTTCGGCCTTGGAGATGGCGAGGTGATCAGCGATCTGGGCCTGGTCATCCGCCCCGACGCGCGCCTGGACTCTGCTGCGCTTCAGGCGCTGGACTTGCTGGTAGTGTGCGGCGGTTATCGCACCGAATTGCGCGCCAGTGACGAATTCATCGGCTTGCTCAAGACCGCGGCGGAGCGGGGCGTGAGCCTGGCGGGATTGTGGAACGGTTCGTGGTTCCTCGGCCGCGCCGGTTTGCTCGACGGCTATCGCTGCTCGATCCACCCGGAACATCGCCCGGCACTGACCGAAATCGCCAAGAGCACCCATGTCAGCAGCGAACCCTATGTGATCGACCGCGACCGCCTCACCGCGTCAAGCCCGTCCGGGGCCTTCCACATGGCGCTGGACTGGATCAAAGGCCTGCACGGCAAGGCCTTGGTCGAGGGTATCGAAGACATCCTCGCCTTTGAAGAGTCGCGCTACCGGCGCATCAAACCGGATGAAAACATCTGCGTCAGCGCGCCGCTGCGTGAAGTGATCAAACTGATGGACGCCAACCTCGAAGAACCGCTGGAACTGGAGCAACTGGCGGTCTACGCCGGCCGCTCACGGCGCCAGCTCGAGCGCTTGTTCAAGGAACAACTGGGCACCACGCCGCAGCGCTATTACCTGGAACTGCGCATCACCGAAGCACGGCGCCTGCTGCAACACACCGAGCTGTCGCAGGTGGAAGTGCTGGTGGCGTGTGGTTTTGTTTCACCGAGCCATTTCAGCAAGTGTTATAGCTCTTACTTTGGTTATCGGCCTTCGAAGGAGAAGCGGCTGGTTAAATAGGACCAGCCGGTACAACCCGCAAAAACCCTCACCCCAGCCCTCTCCCAGAGGGAGAGGGAGCCGACCGAGGTGTCTGGCGCTGTACATCGACCTGAAAGATGGATGTCGATTTCGGATTCAATACAGCCCTTTCAGGTCGGCGTAAATCTCAAATATTCCCCAATCAGTTCCCTCTCCCTCCGGGAGAGGGCTAGGGTGAGGGGCTTTTGGGGCTGAACGACCATCCGTCGGATTACCCCGCCTACCTGTAATTTCTGACAGTAGACAGCGCAACGCCTCCGAGGGGTAATAGCGTCCAGGCGATGCACGCTCAGCGAATCGCAAACAAGGACGCCTCTCATGTCGGACATCGACGTTGATTCAACCCTGTACCCCATCAAGTTCGAGGCGGGCAGTTACCCGGTAATTGTCGAGCCGGATGTTCCAGACGGCGTTCCGTTGGAAGGCTTGTCTCATACTGCCTTCAAGGATAATGCTCCTCGGGTCAGCGCGACCTCTGCGCGTATCGACCCTCCGATGGGCGAGTACGAATCGATATGGATTTACACGTTGGCACTGGACGAAGAAGTCCCGCTGCTGGTTGATGTCATCGTTCCTGACGCCCTGGATCAGCCTGTGATATTCGACGTTGCCGAATCGCTGTTCGTTGAAGACGTCAATATTTTCTACTACGTGGTCAAGAGCAGTAGCGGCAACAGCAGTCCATCGACTCACGCCTGGGCGCTTTATCACTATCAGCCACCCGGCGGCAAAAACGTGCCGGGCACGGGTGACCATCCTTTTCTGACGCTCAGCCTACCGCCTGAATTGGGCAACCCGCCGCAGATAGGCCGGGAGGAGGCCGCCGCCGGGGTAAAGCTGACGCTGGATTACCCGCACGATCATGCCTACGACAAAATCCTGCTGAAGCTTAACGGTCGACGCTTTACCTATGTGCTTAAGCCGGAAGAGCAGGGCAAACCAATCGTCATTACTCATACTCAAGCCATGTTTGAACAAGCAGGTAACAGCCCTCTGTTCGAAATCCGCTATACCGTAATCTCGCAACTGAACAATCCCACCGAGAACAGTCGTGAGTCCGCTGCGATTGTCGCCAATGTCGACCTCGACCGAACCTCGTTTCATGCGCCGATTTTTCGCGAGAACCCCAATGACGATACCGATAATGCGCAAATCATTGATCGCGACAAACTTCAGGGCAGGCCTCTGTCGATCATCGTGAATCCGACATCGCCCACTTTTGCGGTGAATGACAGCGTCGATGGCCTGATCACCGTCACTCCCCCCGGCCAGTCGTATCCGTTCAACGGCGTGATCGAGGAGGATGGCAGCGGGCAATTGCAGCGTTGTGTCATGCCGGTGCCTAACAACCTGTTCATTACCGGCAGCAGTGTTCGCGCATCCTATGAAGTGAAACGCGGTGACCTGCCGATCGGACAGTCCGCAATTGCCACCGCGACAGTTATCGGTTCCGGCCAGTTACCGGGCGACGGGTTTATCCGGGAGCCGGCGTTTCCCGTGGTCAACGTTAACGGCGCGATTGGCCTCAACGAGTTGATTGAGGGGCCGAGCGGTTTGCATAACCCGGTTCGGGTTGCTCTGGATTACGCCCATGCCGCCGTGGGCGATGCTATCGAGTTGTTTTTCGTCGGCTACGACACGCTGGATGTCGGCGGTAATCCAGTCCCCAGAGCGTCCTACAACCCGCAGCCACCCTCTGTGATGACAGAGGCCGATATCACGCGCGGTCACTTCGAATTCGCGGTGCCGGCGCGGCACCACTTTGCCGTGTGCAGCCGGGGAAGTGTTGAGGCTCGGGTGATTGTCAGCAACGCGAGCGGGCCGACGACCTCGCGCAACAAACGAGTGAATTGCGACGTCAAGAAGCCGGGTGACAGTTGGTGCCCGGAGTTTTATTAGCGCTGCCCTACAGTGAGGCATGTCGCCGCGCTGGACTTTCACAAGGAATGTAATCATGACCATCAAAGAAATGTCTGTCCCGGCGCTCATCGAAAACAAGCCGCTGGCGCTCAATGCGCCTTCCATCCCAGCCGCGATTGCCAACGGTGGCTTGCGCTGGCAAGACCTCAACGATCCTGAGAGCCCGGTGCGAGTGCAGATTGTCCTCCAGCCGGGCGCCGTACAACTTAATGACCTCGTCGAACTGAAGTGGCAGGAACTGCCGGCGAAGAGCGCCACGGTCGATGCCAATCATCTGAGCACTGGCGTCATCCCCTTGGATGTCGACCCTGCGGACATCCTCGAACACGCCGACGGATTGCACACCTACCAATATTTTGTCACCGCTGCGATTGGCGGCCAGACCGATCCCTCACCGCCGGCCACGGTCAAGGTCAAGCGCCTGCTCCCTGGCGGCAATACCGGTGACGATGCCGGCACCGAATACATCAACGAAAACCTGCGCGCGCCCACCGGCGTCCCGCCTCTGATCGATGACGCCATCGCCGAACCCGGCATTACCCTGACCTGTGGCGTCTACGACAATATGGCCGTCGGCGACATCATCCAGTGCGACTGGGGCGGTCAGCGCCAGACGCACCCGCCGCTGACCACGTCCGAGGTGGGCAAACCGGTGGACTTTCGGGTGGAAAAGGGTTCGCTGATCGCCGCCCCTGGCCGGGTCATCGTGCGCTATGACATCCGTGACGAGGTCAACAACTGGTCACGCTGGTCGCTGCATGTCACTACCGATGTCGAGGCCGGCGAGAACCTGCTCGCCGCCCCGCGTGTGGTGGATGCCGTCAGCGGTGTCATCGAGCTGGTCAAGTTGGGCAACCAGGATGCCAAGGTGCAAACCCCGGTGTACAACGAGCGTATGGATGCGGGCGATCGGGTGTACCTGTACTGGCTCGGCTACACCGCCGAAGGCCTGGAAGTCAAGGTGGAACTCGATAAGGAAGTGAAGACCGAAGACATCGGCTGGCCACTTGATTTCGATATTCCCAACGACAAGGTCCGGGCCATTGCCCAGGGCAATGCCGTGGTGCGTTATGAGGTAATTCCGCTTGTCGGCACACCCCGGCGCTCGCGACGGACCACGGTGCAAATCATCGGCCAGGTCGAACAACTGCCGGCACCGAGCGTCGCCGGGATTGTAGGCGATGTGCTGGATCCATCGATTCTGCCGGCCGAAGGCGCCTTGGTGCGCATCGAAAAACATGATCTGATCGAGGCCGGCGACACGATCCTGTTGCTATCGGACGGCAAAACCGCCAGCGGCGCCAACCTGCCGCACACCGTCTCCATCCCGGTGACCGGCAGCGGTGCGGCCAATGGCATCGAGCGCCGTATCCCGCTGAATTACATTACACCGCTGCAAGGCGGCACCGTTACGGTCAGCTTCACCCTGACCAAAAGCGGCGGAGAAACCCTGTTGTCCAATCAATTGCCGCTGCAAGTCAAAAGCCTCGGAGCCCAGTTGCCCAAACCCACGGTCGATTACGCCCAGGGCGACAGCCTGGATCCGGAAGACGTGCCGGCAGACGGTACCACCGTGCGGGTCAATTACAGCCCCATGGAAACCGCCGACCGCATCGATATTCACTGGGACGGCTTACTGGACTTCACCGACTGGTTCCAAATCCCGGCCAATTGGGGCAGCAAGGAAGTGGAATTTCCGGTCGCGAAAACCTACGTCGACCTGAACAAGGACCAGACGGTGGACGTGTTTTACATCGTGACCCGCGGTGGGCAACCTTTGCCAGACTCGGCCAAGCAACCGCTGCTGATCGGCAGTGCCGTGGAGTATGAGCCGCCGAGCATCCAGGAAGCCATCGGCAACAGCCTTGAACCGTTCGCGGCCAAGGACACGCTGACCGCAGTCATCCCGGCCTACCCCAACATGGTCGGTACGCAACTGGTCGTGACCTGGACCGGTACGGCTGGAGGCGGTAGCCACACCACCACGCCCGTCCTCGTGACCGCGCAAGGAGATCAGGAAATAGAGCTGCCGAACTCGGTGGTGGCCTTCAACCTGAACAAGCCGGTGACCGTGACCTACACGGTGATTCGTAACAGTTCGCCCAAGGACTCCAAGCCCTTCACCCTGGCGGTGCAGCCGATCGCGAACGAAGACCCGGCATTGGGTCGACCGCTGATTACACAAGCCGCCAACAATGGAGAAGGACCGGAGTTTGACGTCAGTCAGTTGACCGCCGCCGCCACGATACGGGTAAACAGCTGGCCGCTGATTGCGCTGGGGCAGTACGTCTGGCTGCGGGTGCACGGCACCAACAGCAATGGCAGCGCTTACAACGAAACGTTCTGGCAGCCGCCGAGCGGACAGACCAATCAGACCTGGATCAACCAGCGCTATTACACCCAAGCTATCCCGCTCGCCACCCTGAAGGATCTGAAGGATGGCAGTGACTTGGATTTGGAGTTCAAGGTTGGGCTGGGCGGTAGCCAGGTGGAAGCGGAGGCGGTGACTTTGCAAGGGAGGAGGTACACCGTTAAGGTGTCCGTCCCGCTGGAGATAGTTACCACTCCCATGATCCTTGACGGACATCAATTCTACCCAGCGGCCGCCCCATACGCGCCCCCTTTCGAGAAATCGGCCTACCTACACCCTAAGGCGCATCAAACCCGGGAAGCACAAGGAGGGAGCCGTCCTTACCAGTACACTTCATCGAACCCCAAGGTGGCTTCCGTTGATCCAACAACCGGCCACGTAATTTCGACCGGAAACGGGACAGCCCGCATCACCGTGGAAGACAAAAATGGCGAAAATGCTGGTTACGATGTGACATGCAGAAACGTGTATGAGTTGGTATTTAGTACCCAATATCTAACATATGAGTCCGCACGCAATTGGGTGGCAACTGTGGGCGCACAATTTTTCCCAGGAAACTTCATGACGGACCCCGAGGGGTCATTCACACAAGTTTGTCGTCTTAGTTTCCGATCTTCCAATCCCGATTTACGTGCTTATTGGGGTTCTACAGCACCTCCCCTCGTTTCGCCTGAGTGGCGTCCTTCAATCATTTGCTCATCTGATTTGCACTGGCACCGGGACTCGTATCCCGACGACTTGCATTATTCTTTTGGGTTTAGGACTCGAAATCGGAATAACTCTCTTTGACCACCTAGGTCAGCGCCGCTGATACGCAAAGCAATGGTGCACCTCAAGTAAATTTTCTCGGGATAGCATTCGAGGCCTGCTCCTAAAGCTGGCAGTTTTGAGGATACATAGGTATCAGGAGATATTGCATGGGGTAACGCTTTCTCCGGGGTGAGACACCATCCAGTTCAGCCCCGTAGACTTTACTCCACGCTGGTTGTGTGTCAGTTCCGGATTGCACCTCGTTACTCCTATAGCGTCACCGTCTCCTAACACATATGAGGAGGCAAGTTTAGTGGGGGGCTCAAAACCGATCCACATCAACCACAGCCCGCGCAAACGCCCCCGGCGCCTCCTGCGGCAAATTATGCCCAATCCCACCCTCAATCAGCCTGAACTCATACTTCCCGGTAAACCGCTTCGCATAATCCTCAGGCTTGGGATGTGGCGCTCCGTTGGCATCCCCCTCCAGCGCAATCGTCGGCACACTGATCGAAGGCGCAGTAGCAAGCTTCTCTTCCAGTGCGGCATATTTCGCCTCGCCCTGCACCAGGCCCAGCCGCCAGCGGTAATTGAATACGGTGATCTCGACGTGATCGGGGTTCTGCAATGCCTTGGCGCTGCGGTCGAAGGTGGCGTCGTCGAATTTCCACTGCGGCGACGCCAGTTGCCAGATCAGTTTGGCGAAGTCGTGGGTGTTCTTTTCATAGCCGACGCGGCCGCGTTCGGTGGCGAAGTAGAACTGGTACCACCACTGCAATTCGGCTTTCGGCGGCAGTGGATTCTGCCCGGCGGCCTGATTGCCGATCAGGTAGCCGCTGACCGCCACCAGCGCCTTGACGCGCTCTGGCCACAGCGCTGCGACGATATCAGCCGAACGCGCGCCCCAGTCGTAGCCGCCAAGTACCGCTTGTTTGATCTTCAGCGCGTCCATGAAGTCGATCACGTCGCTGGCCAGCGCCGCCGGTTGGCCGTTGCGCAGAGTGTCTTTGGACAGGAAATGCGTGTCGCCATACCCCCGTGCATACGGCATCAGCACGCGATAACCCTTGGCGGCGAGCAGTGGTGCGACTTCGTCGTAGCTGTGGATGTCGTAGGGCCAGCCGTGCAGCAGAATCACCACCGGGCCATCGGCAGGACCGGTTTCGGCGTAGGCCACGTCGAGCAAGCCGGCCTTGATGTGCTTCAGCGGGCCGAAAGGCGAGGGCGCGGAATAGCTGACGGCGGCCGGTTCAGTGGTTTGCGCCTGAGCGCTGCCGACAGCGCCGAACAGCGACAGCGCCAGGACCGACAAGCCGAGCGCGTGGATGATTTTAGAAGTGTGCAGAGCCTGTTTCATGCTGACGTCTCCTTTGCGAGCCTGTGGCCAAGGGGCTGGATGAACCCTTGAAACCCTGGGGCCATTGAAGCGTAGCGAGGTATCCGTTGTGTGTCCCCGCACGGCAGTTTTGCAAGGGCGTGTATGGCGGCGGGGCGCGTACACAGTGTGATACACAGAGGCGAAATCCTATGTTTTCCCGCGAAAATAATAAGTCGCTGTTTTAAAACAAAAAATATTTCATCTCGGGCTTCCCAAACGAAATGAATGTTGTTAAATTGCGCCCCGTTCTCGCAGCGATCCTAACGGAGCCGCTGACCAGAGCTACAGGGGCGTCGCCAAGCGGTAAGGCAGCAGGTTTTGATCCTGCCATGCGTTGGTTCGAATCCAGCCGCCCCTGCCATCTACGAAAAAAACGCCAACTTCGCAAGAAGTTGGCGTTTTTTTATGCCTGCGATTTACCGCGCTTGAGCCAGGCCGGCGTGCGCGATGCCAAGGCACCGCGCACGCCGGTCAATCAGTGCGGTGCGCGCGGGATGGTTTTCATCAGGTCTTCAGGGCTGATGTGGCCGACCACGCTGCCCGGCTGCGGCAGGTTGAGGATGTGGCCTTTCATCTTGCCGATGATGTGCATCTCGCACGGCTTGCAATCGAACTTCAGCGTCAGCACCTCATCGCCGTGGATCAACTGCATCGGCGCGACCTTGGTACGCACACCGGTGACGCCTTTGGCCTGTTTCGGGCACAGGTTGAAGGAGAAACGCAGGCAATGCTTGGTGATCATCACCGGCACCTCGCCTGGCTCTTCGTGAGCCTCATACGCCGCGTCGATCAGCTTGACGCCGTGACGGTGGTAGAAGTCGCGCGCCTTCTGGTTGTAGACGTTGGCGAGGAAGGTCAGGTGCGAATCCGGGTACACCGGCGGCGGCGTGGTTTCGGCCTTGCGGCTGCCACGCGGATGCGCGGCGACACGTGCCGCAGTCAGCGCTTCGATGACTTCGCGGCGCAGCGACTTGAGCTGCGAGTTGGGAATGAAGAACGCTTGCGGCGCATCCAGCTTGATGTCGGTGGCGTGATACTGCGTGGTGCCGAGCTGGCCGAGCAGGTCGCGCAATTGCTCCAGCGCTTGCTCAGGCTTGTTGGCGACACCAAACGGCCCGTTGAGGGTGACGCTGGCGCTGATGCCTTCTTCGCTGGTCGCGGTCACTTCCAGCTGTTCTTCGCGCAGACGGGCGAACCAGCTCAGGGCCACGCGACGTTCCGAAGAAGTTTTCTGCAACGCCTGTTGCCAGTTGTGATCGAGGTTGCGATTCAACGGATGACTTGGGCGCAGCTTGAACAGGCCTTCAGGCATTTCGTTCGGCTCGACGCGGTAGCGATAGCGCTTCTCGCCGTCTTCTTCGAACTCGCCTTTGGCCTCGGCGATGTTGGCGCGGAACCCCACCACTTCACGCTTGACCAGCACGTTCAAGCCATCGCCGTTGGACAGCGGCTCATGGGTGACGACCTGCATGTCACGCTTGCCGACTTTCTCCACCGTACCGACCGGCAGGCCGGTAAAGGTTGGCGAATCGAAGGCGCCGATGTCGATCTTGCGATCGGTCACGAAATAATCGGTGCTGCCACGGTGGAAGGTCTTTTCCGGATCGGGCAGGAAAAAATGCACGGTGCGGCCGCTGGAAGCGCGGGCCAAGTCCGGGCGATCCTCGAGCACGTCGTCGAGGCGCTGGCGGTAATAGGCGGTGATGTTCTTCACATAGCCCATGTCCTTGTAGCGACCTTCGATCTTGAACGAACGCACGCCGGCCTCGACCAGGGCGCGGATGTTGGCGCTCTGGTTGTTGTCTTTCATCGACAGCAGGTGTTTTTCGTAGGCGATCACGCCACCCTTTTCGTCTTTGAGGGTGTAGGGCAAGCGGCACGCCTGCGAGCAGTCGCCACGGTTGGCGCTACGGCCGGTTTGCGCGTGGGAAATGTTGCACTGGCCGGAGAAGGCCACGCACAGCGCGCCGTGAATGAAGAACTCGATGGCGGCATCGGTTTCATCGGCGATGGCGCGGATTTCTTTCAGATTCAGCTCGCGGGCCAGTACCAGTTGCGAGAAACCGGCCTGATCGAGGAACTTCGCTCGCTCCAGGGTGCGGATATCGGTCTGGGTCGAGGCGTGCAGCTCGATCGGTGGAATGTCAAGCTCCATCACGCCCAGGTCCTGGACGATCAGCGCATCGACACCGGCGTCGTACAACTGATGGATCAGCTTGCGCGCCGGCTCCAGTTCGTTGTCGTGCAGGATGGTATTGATGGTGGTGAAAATGCGCGCGTGATAGCGGCGGGCAAATTCGACCAGTTCGGCGATTTCGCTGACTTCGTTGCAGGCGTTATGGCGCGCACCGAAGCTCGGGCCGCCAATGTACACGGCGTCAGCGCCATGCAGGATGGCCTCACGGGCGATGGCGACATCGCGGGCAGGGCTGAGCAATTCCAGGTGATGCTTGGGCAAGGACATAGTTTTTTTAGTCAGGCGGTCACGGGCAAGGGGCGCATTCTACCCGTGAAACGCTTGGTGGGCACGTGTGTGCTGCCCGATGGTGGCTGGTGATCGAGTCAGTTCGGCAGGCTATTGTGTTGAATGTGCCGGCCTCTTCGCGAGCAGGCTCGCTCACACAGGGTTAGATCCGGGCCGGAATACATTCACTGTGGGAGCGAGCCTGCTCGCGAAAGCGGTGTGTCATCCGAAAATCATTGAGTGACATCCGCAAATTCGATCAGCCTTTCGCGGCCATCGCCGTCACTTCCACACGCATCCCTTCAACCGCCAGCGAGGCCACGCCTACCGCCGCCCGCACCGGCCAGGGCTTGGCGAAGTAGCGTTTGTACACTTCATTGAAAGCCGCGCGATCGCCCATGTCGGTGAGGTAAATGGTCAGGTGCAGCACCCGGTCCATCGAACTGCCGGCGCGTTCCAGAGCTACTTTCAGCGCTTGCAGCGTGCACTCGCTCTGCTCGGTGATGCCGCCCAGTTCCAGGCTGCTATCGGCGCGGGTCGGGATCTGCGTGGAGACCATGATCCCGCCGAAGGTGGCGACGTCGGACGAAATCGAGTCAGTGTCCGGATCGGGCGTGAAGGTGATGTCTTGATTGGCCATGCGCTTCTCTTGTTCGAGTGAATGAAGATCGCGCCAGTTTACAGATTCCCTCCGGCCATGGCCCGCGCGCGTTCAGACTGGCGAAGTCGCTGCTTCCGCCGCGATGGCCGCAAGCACACTGGGCCGCGCGCCGATGCGCTGCATGTACGCAGCCAGAGTTGGCCATTCGCAAATATCGATGTTGAACGTCGGCAACCAGGTCAGCATAGTGAACAGATACGCATCGGCAACGCCGAACGTGTTCATCAGGTAGTCCTGACCCGTGAGCGTCTGCTCAAGGTAATCCAGCCGTTTGTACAGTTTGTGCCGAAAAATCGCTTTGACCGGTTCCGCAAATTCGCCGCTGAACAATGGCGCGCTGGCACCGTGAATCTCCGAGCTGATGAAGTTCAGATGCTCCTGCAAACGTGTGCGATCCCACGTACCAGCGGCAGGTGCCAAGTCGTTCCCGGGGACTTGATCGGCGAGAAACTGCAGGATCGCCGGGCCTTCAGTGAGCACTTCGCCGTTATCCAGTTGCAGCGCGGCCACGTAGCCTTTCGGATTGATCTCGCGGAAGTCACGGCCGTCAGCGGTGCGTTTGGTCTGGTTGTTGACGCGGATCATTTCGAACGACAAGCCGAGTTCGCGCAGGACGATGTGCGGGGAGAGCGAACAGGTCATCGGTGCAAAGTACAGTTTCATGGCAAGTCCCTTGAAATTGGAGGCGCCACGATCCCCTGCGGGCAAAACTTCCGCAAAGGTCATTTGCAGTGCTAGCGTATGACAAATTCTCATGCGCTTAGCCTTATGACTGCCAGACTTCCTTCCCTCAACGGCCTGCGCGCGTTCGAAGCGGCGGCTCGGCATATGAGCTTTACCACCGCTGCGACCGAGTTGAACGTCACGCAGACAGCAATCAGTCACCAGATCAGGCGCCTCGAAGCCGAGTTGGGCGTGGCATTGTTCCTGCGCCTCAAGGATGGCCTGGCGCTTAGCGAAGACGGGCAGGCCTACCTTCCGGGGGGGCGTTCTGCATTTCAAGCGTTGCGCCATTCGACGCAACAATTACTCGAGTCGCGCGGGCCCAGCGTGTTGACCATCAGCACGCTGGTTTCGGTAGCGTCGAAATGGCTCTTGCCGCGCCTTCCGGCATTTCAGCAGGCGTTCCCGGACATCGATGTGCGCATCAGCGCCGCTACCGATCTGGTGGATTTTCGCCAAGGAGGCATCGACGCGGCGATTCGCTACGGGCGGGGCGACTGGAAAGGTCTGCGCGCGGACTTTCTCATGGCCGATGAGGTATTTCCCGTGTGCAGTCCAGCACTGGCGACGACATTGCACACTCCGGAAAATCTGGCCAGTCACACCCTTGTACAAGTCAGTGGTGTCACCGCCAGCGACTGGCAGGCCTGGCTCAACGCCGCCGGCCAGCCTGCGCAGTTGGCCGACGGCGCGAAGCTGACCTTCGATCTGGCGATGATGGCGGTGCAGGCGGCAATTGACGGGCAGGGCGTGTGTATCGGGCGTTCGACTTACGTGAACGACGATCTGCGTGCGGGCCGATTGGTCGCGCCGTTCGACCTGCGCCTGCAGGATGATCTCGGGTTCTATCTGGTCACACCCCATGAAACCGCTGACTCGACAAAGATCAGCGCTTTCAGAAAGTGGCTTGTGGCTGCGGCCCGCGACATATTTGTATAAGCGTGTATCAACCCTCTGCGGATACACACGGCAACACCAAACCGGGCATTCGAGACACATCCACCTTACATGCCGAACCCAAAGTAGCCCTCACACCAACACTACGTTTGAGAGGGCACCATCATGTACCGTCCACTGTTTCTGGCTTCTGCCGTTGTTTTCGCGTCCCTGACCGGCTTCGCCCATGCGGCGGATGCGCCGGCAACGAGCTGGCAGAAAG
>NZ_RAZO01000184.1:0-2701 GCF_004307535.1 Pseudomonas sp. Sample_9 | reverse complement strand
TGCGGCCGGGCGTTTTCCAATAGCAGGGCGAGGCTCTCGTACAAGCGCCGCTCGCCATCCTCGGGCGGTGCGACGCTGTCGAAACGTACCAGCGCATGCAGCCCCAGCCGCGCCAGCGCCTCGCGCCAATCGGGTTCGCGATGGTTGGCGCTGCTGACGAAATTCAGCACCGGCAGCAGCGGCTTGCCGCAACTGGCGAGCACTTCCAGTTCGTCGCGGTACTTGGCCAGCACCGGTTCACGGGCGTCGATCACATACAGACCGGCGTCGGAGGCGAGCAACTGCCGCAGTACCTTGGCTTCCTGTTCGAAACGCTGGCGCGCCTCGCTGCCGTCGAGAAACCGCGCCAGCCGCGCCGGGCCGTCGAGACGTTCGCCGGGGCGTTCCAGACGCTCGAGAAAATCCAGCAGGGCGATCGCATCTTCCAGCCCCGGCGTGTCGTACAGATCGAGCAACGGCTCGCCATCCACCGACAACCGCGCGCCTTCGACATGTCGGGTGGTGCTCGGCCGGTGCGAGACTTCGCCGAAGCCGACATCGCGGGTCAGCGTGCGCAGCAGCGAGGTCTTGCCGACGTTGGTGTGGCCGACCACCGCAAGTTTCAGCGGGGCCTTGAGTGCTTCAGTCATGTCCGCTCTCCAGCCAGTTCATCGGCGCGCAATCGGCGAACGGCAATTCCAGCTGTTGCAGCGCCGCGTGCCAGTCACCCAGACGTTGCCCGTCCAGCGCTTCGCCAGGCGGCGCTTGCAGCAGCCAGATCCGAGTGGCGCCGACGTTGCGCGCGAGTTCGGCGATCAGCGCAAGGCTGCCGCGATCCGGCGAACGTCGCGGATCACAGGCGATGGCCAGCCGCGCCGGGGGGAAGCGACTGAGTTGTTCGAGCAGTTTGTGCCGCGATTCGCGACTGTCGAGGATGCCTGCGTTGCTGACGTTTTTCGGCAGCGCGGGTGGCCATGGGCGCTGTTCGTCCAACTCGATCGCCACCAGCAGCGCGCCTTCACTGGCGAGTTCGCCGACGTTGCTTTCGACGCGATGCAGTTGCGCCGGCTCCGGGTCGTTGACGCCGAGGCGTTCGCTGGTTGGCATCAACCGTTCGCGCAGTTGCGCGTAGCCGGGCAGATTCAGATCCAGACGCAGCGCGGCTTTGCCGCTGTTCCAGCGCCACAGGCACAACAGCGCGAGCAGCAGGCGCGGCAGCACGCCGTAGACCACCAGCACACCGACCAGCCAGGTCGCCCAGGCCTGTCGTGCGCTTTCGATGTCGAGGGCACCGTCGCCGCTGGCGCGGATCATTTCCTCGGTCGGCACGTTGAAGCCGAGCAGCGACGGCAGATAGCCAAGGGCCTGGGTGACGTGGATGAAAGTGTCGGCGCCGAGGATCGTGGTTTCCCAGACAAAGCCGTAGCGCCGCGTGGCCATCAGCGTCAGCAGCAGGATCAGCGCGCTGAGCATTGCCAGCAGCCACAAGCCATTGACCAAGGCGCCGAGTGCCCAGCGGTTGAGTTTCTTGCGTTGCAGCAGCAACAGCAGGGCCGGCGCCAGTTGCGCGGCTTTGGCGTCGCGGGCGAATTTTTCGCTGAGCCACAGCCACAAGCGCCCAAGGGTGGCGCCGTGTTCGCCAGCGAAAATCAAGCCCAGCGCCCAGCTCAGCAGCAAAATCAGATTGATCCCGAGCAGGCTGCCCAGCGCCCAGAACACATTCACCGGCGACTGGCCAAGTGCGGCGAATGCCAGACCAGCGCCGCTGAGCACGGCGAAAATCACCAGCAACACCAACGCCAGGCGCGCGCCTTGCAGCCAGTGCCTGAGCGCGGCGGTCAGCCCGTCGCGCTCGGCCAGCCATAGCGCCCGGCGCGCAATGCGGCTCGGCAGATCGCCGCCAGCGGTGCGGGCCAGACGATTGGCTTCCAGATCATCCAGCGGCCCCGCGTGTTCTTCGCGCAGGCGGATGGTTTCGGTGAGCCAGAGGTTTTGCAGTGGAGTCAGTTCAGTCACGCGGCGTACCGTCGCTAAATCGAGCGCTGAGCATAACCGCTGTGGCGCTTATCGGGGTAAGCGCGGCTCTGGTATCCTCGCCGCCATGACTAAATCACTCCCCCTCAGCCTGATCGCAGCCCTCGGTGAAAACCGCGTGATCGGCGTCGACAACAGCATGCCCTGGCACCTGCCGGGGGACTTCAAATACTTCAAGGCGACCACGCTCGGCAAGCCGATCATCATGGGTCGCAAGACCTGGGATTCGCTCGGCCGGCCGCTGCCGGGGCGCTTGAACATCGTGGTCAGCCGCCAGACCGATCTGCAGCTCGAAGGTGCCGAGGTCTATCCGTCGCTGGAAGCCGCCGTGGCCCGCGCGGAGGAGTGGGCGGAAGCCCAGGGCGTTGATGAACTGATGCTGATTGGCGGCGCGCAGTTGTATGCGCAGGGACTGGCGCAGGCCGATCGGTTGTACCTGACCCGCGTGGCGCTGAGCCCGCAAGGGGATGCGTGGTTTCCGGAGTTTGATGTGCACCAGTGGAAACTGGTGTCGAATGTTGAAAATCCGGCGGTTGAAGATAAACCTGCGTACAACTTCGAAGTCTGGGAGAAAAAGCAGCTTTAAGCCTCAAGCTGCAAGTAAAAGCTGATTGGCTCTTGGCTCTTGGCTTGCAGCTTGCAGCTTGCAGCTTGCAGCTTGCAGCTTGCAGCTTGCAGCTTGCAGCTT
>NZ_RAZO01000503.1:0-2774 GCF_004307535.1 Pseudomonas sp. Sample_9 | reverse complement strand
GAGAATTGCCCGTTGTTCTCCGGCGTGATCCGCACCTGCGCCTGCTGAGCGAGCAGGCGTTGCAGGACTTTGCTCTGGCTGACGACAAAACTCAGCGCCGCCGCATCCTTCGGCAAACCGGCGGTCTGGTGCACGCGCAGGGTCGTGTGTGTGCGGTCGGCCATCAGAATCATCACCCGGCGCATGCCGCTCGCCACCAGTGCCTCGCGGGCGGCGACGGTCAGGCTCATGGCATTGGTGAAGCGGCTGGGTTCGGCTAGCAGTTCGGCGCATTGCCGACGCCACTGGCCCAAGTCATCCGCATTCGGCGCTGCGGCCGGGAGCATGCCGGCCGGCAAGCGACGAGTGCCCCACGGCCAGATCAGCGAAACCGCCGGGTGCCACAAATCAGGCATTGCATGCTGACGCGCGCTGTTCGCCGCTTGCTGGTGCAGCTGTTGCTGCACTTCGTCCATGGAAATCTGCAGATACAGGCTGGTCAGATACTGCCAGCGCTTGCTGTGCGGACTGTCCCAGGCCTGTTGCGCCGACAGCGCCAGGCCGTTGGCGAGCAGCACCGTATTGGCCGGTTGGTTGAGCCAGCGCCGCAGCGTCGGGTCATCGTCGAGGCGGTTCTGCTGACGTAGCGGGTGCTCGCTGTCACGGGCGATGCGCAGGACTTTGACCAGTTCGCGTTGTTCGCCGAGCAGCAATTTGTAGCCTTGCTCGACCCAGATCGGCAGATGCCAGGCCTCGACCAGTGCCTCGGCAATCTCCAACAGGCGCACGCCGAACAATTGCTTTTCGACCACCCGCGCCGACTCGCCCTTGTGGATCACCCGCAGTTCCCACTCCTCAAGCAACTGCGGATAGGTCAGTGCCAATGGCCACAGCGGCGACAAAAACAGCAGACTGCCCCAATGGATGTCCTGCCACAGCCGCGCCAGGCGACTGGCAAAAAAACCGTTGGCCTGCTGTGTCGCGTGTTGGCTGATCAGCTGCAATTGGCGCAAAGCCTTGGGGATCTGCCGGTGCGGTTCGGCGGGCAGGCGCGCGAGCAGTTCTTCGGTGCGCGCCAGGCCCAGGCGATTGATCGCCACCTCGAGATTTTCCGCTGGCGCGGCCATGGTGCCGTGGGTGTGACGATTCGCCTCACGGATGATGCTCAAGGCCAGCGCCGGGCTGTCCTGCATCAGATCGGCGATGTCACGCAGCGAGCTGCGGTTGTCGCGGATCGCCCGGCAGACTTTGTCGTGAGCCTCTTGTGGTACGGGCAGGCGGACGCTGTCGAGCAGCTTGACCCAGCCGTCGAGGGTGGTCGGTTTTGCGTGTGGGACGTTCGTTTCATTAGCCATGTCTGGACGAGATCTTCACTGACTGTAGACGCGCCCGGCATGGGCTAAATTGGCTTTTCGCCTGAACTGGCTATAGTCTGGCGCAGTTTTGCCGATAAGTAGAAGAAGAGATTTTTTAACTTCCGAATATGACCTTGAACCCGACTTAAACAAGTACCTTCTACCTATGGCTAAAATTATCGGCATCATCGTCGTATTCGCGAGCGTGCTCGGCGGATACGTGCTCTCCCACGGCAAGATTGCCGCCCTGATCCAGCCCTTCGAGGTGATGATCATCGGCGGTGCGGCCCTCGGTGCATTCCTCCAGGCCAACCCCGGTTACATGACGATGCACGTGCTCAAGAAATCCCTGAGCATGTTCGGTTCGCGCTTCACCCACACCTTCTACCTGGAAGTGCTCGGGCTGATCTACGAGATCCTCAACAAGAGCCGCCGCGAAGGCATGATGGCCATCGAAGGCGACATCGAAGATGCCGCCGCGAGTCCGATCTTCGCCAAGTACCCGGCGGTGCTCAAGGATGAACGCATGACCGCGTTCGTTTGCGATTACCTGCGCATCATGTCCTCCGGCAACATGGCTCCGCACGAACTGGAAGGCCTGTTCGACATGGAACTGTACAGCCTCAAGGAAGACCTCGAGCACCCATCCCACGCAGTCAACGGCATCGCCGACGGCATGCCCGGTTTCGGTATCGTCGCGGCGGTACTCGGTATCGTGGTGACCATGGCCTCGCTGGGCGAGGGCGACCAGGCGTCGATCGGTCTGCACGTGGGTGCGGCACTGGTCGGTACCTTCTTCGGTATTCTCGCGGCGTACGGTTTCTTTGGTCCGCTGGCGCATTCCCTGGCCCACGATGCCAAGGAAGAGCTCAACGTCTACGAAGCCATCAAGGCCTCGCTGGTGGCTTCGGCGTCCGGCATGCCGCCGTCGCTGGCGGTCGAGTTCGGGCGCAAGGTTCTGTACCCGGCGCACCGTCCAAGCTTCGCCGAGCTGGAACAAGCGGTTCGCGGTCGCTAAGTCATGGAAAATAATCAGCCGATCATCGTCAAGCGCGTCAAGCGCATTGCCGCCGGGCACCACGGCGGGGCGTGGAAAATCGCCTTCGCCGACTTTGCCACGGCGATGATGGCGTTCTTCCTGGTGCTGTGGCTGCTGTCCACTGCTACGCCGGAACAGAAGATCGCCATCGCCGGTTATTTCAAGGACCCGGTCGGCTTCTCCGAAAGCGGCACGCCGTACATCATCGACTTGGGTGGCACGCCGACCCTGGCGCCGGAAAACACCCTCAACCCGGAAGTGAAGTCGCAGCCACAGCCGGACAAGGTCACGGTCGACACCGATCAGGTTGAAGGCATGGCCGAGCAGGTCGAGAAGGAGCGTCTCGAACTGCTCCTGCAAGAACTGCAGAACAAGGTCGACGAGAACCCGCAACTGCAGAA
>NZ_RAZO01000122.1:0-2782 GCF_004307535.1 Pseudomonas sp. Sample_9 | reverse complement strand
AGCTCCGGCAGACAGCGCACCGCGCCCTGCACCAGCCCGGCGATTTCCGGGTAGGTGGTGGTGACGTCGAAGCCTTTGTCTTCGGTGGTGCTGCCGATAAGGATTTCGCCGTTGTCCTTTTGCGCCACGTAGCAATCGCTGGTGGTCAGGCAGCCGTTAAGGATTTTCGGCATGCGTTCGGTCAGCAGGATCTGCCCTTTCACCGGTTTCACCGGAATACGAATTCCCGTCGCCCACTCGCTCAAATCCGCCGCCCAGGCACCGGCGGCGTTGATCAGCGTCTTGCAGTGAAACACGCCCGCTTCTGCCGTCTGCACGCCGGTCACACGAGTGCCGTGATGCAACACGCCGGTGACGTTGGTGTTGACGAAGATATCGACGCCGTTCTGCCGCGCGCCTTCCATGTAGGCATCCGCGAGGCGGAACGGGCTGACCTGATGATCGCAGAGAAACTCCAGCGCCCCGCGCGCCTCATGGCTGACACTCGGTTCGGCCGCGCGCAACGCCGCTTGATCGAGCCAGCGCACCTGATCGGCCAGATGCGGAATGCAGCCGACGATGTGCTCGGCGTAGAGCCGATCTTCGTCGTCATAGATCACGAATTTCAATCCGGTCTTTTCGAACTTGCAATCCATGCCGTGGTTGTCTTTCAGCTCGCGATGCAGCGCCGGGTACAGCGCATTGGATTGCAAGGCAAAATCGAAAAACGACTGCGGCAGAATATGCGGCGTACTGGCGTCCACCGCCACCGCCGCGCCCTGGGTTTCGCGCTTGCGGTTGGCCGACATCATGCGAAAGAAAATCACCCCGCAGCCGAGGCCGACCGACTCGCCGATCGCCCATAAACCTCCCGCCGAAGCACGGGTCGCATTGCCGGGGCGCTTGGCGTCGATCAGTGCCACCTTGAGATCTTTGCGTTTGGACAATTGGTAGGCGCAGGAGGCGCCGATCACGCCGCCACCGGCAATGACCACGTCGTAGAACTTACTCATGGCAAGCGCCCTCCGTGCCGAGGGACTGGAACGCGGAAAACGGTACCGGATCGATTGGAAAGCGCGGGCGCAGCCAACCGACATCCTGACGTCCGGTGGCCTGGCGCAGGCGATCGCTGCAATAGCCGACGCACATCCGCCCCTGACAATCGCCCATGCTCACGCGGGTGCGCATTTTCAGGCTGGCGATGTCTTGCACACCCTGCTCCAGCGCCAGATCGATGTCGGCGCGGGTCGCATGTTCGCAGCGGCAGATCACCGTGTCGGCTGCGGGCAAAGCGATCTGACCAACGCCGCGCTCGGTGTAGCGATCCACCGCCGCACGAAAGCGCACGATCGCTCTGAGCTTGCTCGCGTAACGATCGCGGCGCACCCGGGCCAGCTCGGCGTCGAGCACACCGCGTTGCAGCAGGATCGAAGTGGCGGCGATCTTGCCGGCGAGCATCGCCGCTTCGCCGCCGCGGATCCCGCCCATGTCGCCGGCCAGATGCACATGCGCCACGCTGCTTTGCTGCCAGACATTGGCGTGGGCACGCAGGTAGCCATCGTCGCTGAAGCCGTGATCAAGGCCCATCTGCTGGCTCAATTGCGTGCGCGGAATAAACCCGTAACCCACCGCCAGCGTCTGCGCTTCGAAGCGCTCGACCCGCGACAGATCCGCCTCCCACGTCGACGAATACGGCGCGACGCTGACGCTTTTCAATTCGCCCTCGCCGTGGGCCTCAACCACGCCCCAGCCATAGTTCATCGCTATGCCGTGCAGCTTCAGATAAGCGAGCATGCTCAAGCCGTCGAGAAACAGCTGCGGCTTGTTCAGCAGCGCCAGACTCTCGCGGGCGATCTTGCCGAATGCGCAAGCCTCATAGACGCCGGCGACGCGCACGCCAGACGCATGTAACTGGGTCGCGACAAGCGGCAGCAACGGCCCGGTGCCGGCGATGATCACCGGCCCTTGCGGCTTGACCACGCCACTCTTGATCTGCAACTGCAGGCCGCCGAGCAGGATCACTCCCGGCAACGTCCAGCCGGGAAACGGTACGCTGCGTTCATGGCAACCGGCGGCCAGCAGCAGTTGCGGATAAGCGATCTCATGCAGCTGTTCATCGCCATCGAGCACCACCAGAGCGCGAGTGCCTTCAGCGCCGACCACGCGATGGTTGAGACGTACGTCGATCAGCCCTGACTGCTGCTGAAATTCACCGTGCAGTTTGTCCAGTGCTTCGGAATAACGCGGCCCGAGATAATCCAGTTGCACACCATCACGCAGCGGCCCGCGATAGACCACGCCGCCGAGGCGCGAAGCCTCTTCGAGCAAGGTGCAGCGCACGCCGTGGCGCGCCAGTTCGATGGCCGCCGCCATCCCCGCCGGCCCGCCGCCAACGATCAACGGTTGCAGGCTCATACAACCTCCTGCGCGACGACGCGGTTGACTCGGGTTTCGATCTGCATACCGTCGCGGACCACGGTCTGGCAGGCGCGGCGTTTGTGCCGACCGTTGATTTTCACCAGGCAGCACTGGCACACGCCCATGCCGCAATAGGCGCCGCTGATCTGATCGTGATCGTTGCGTGCAACCTGGCGCACGCCGAGGGACTGGATGACGCTGAGAACGGTTTCGCCGATGGCGGCGCTGACCGCTTGGCCATTGATGTGCACGGTCATGTCCGCCTGCACCAAGGGCTGGATATCGAAGGTTCTTTCTAGGCAGTTCATTTACGGTGTTCGTCCGTGAAGATTCAGTTGAGGTTGTGACAGCTCCTTGCTGCACTACGCCTCGTCGACGCTTTTAT
>NZ_RAZO01000006.1:0-35663 GCF_004307535.1 Pseudomonas sp. Sample_9 | reverse complement strand
CGAGGGCATCGAGGAACGCTTGGGTGTTGTGTTCGACGCCAGGGCTGCCAGCGGCAAAAGCGCTGCTGACGGACAGGGCGAGGAGGGACGCGGCGAGGGTTTTCTTGATGCTCATGTTCAATTCCATTTTTGAGTATTTATACGTTCGTGTAGGAGCTGCCGAAGGCTGCGATCTTTTGATCCTGTTTTGCCATTTCCAGCGTCACTGCAGATCAAGATCAAAAGATCGCAGCCTGCGGCAGCTCCTACCTGTTCAGGGTTGTTTTCAAACCGTGAGCACAGATTAATGGGCTGCTGAAAAGCGAAAAAGCGGCTATAAAGCGTTTAACTGTCCACCAGAGAGTGACAATGAACCCGTTCGAAGACATGCGTATTTTTTGCCAGGTCATGGACTCCGGCAGCTTCACCGCCGCGGCCGATCAGTTGGGGCTGTCCAAGCAGTTCGTCAGCCGCCGTTTGATGCAACTGGAAGAGCGACTTGGTGTGCGCTTGTTGAATCGCTCGACCCGCCGCCTCGACGTCACGCCGCTGGGGCAGAGCTATTACGAATCGGCGTTGCGTTTGCTCGGCGAGGTAGAGCAGGTCGAGCAGGGCATCGCCGGCGAAACCGCCGAGCCGCGCGGCACGATTCGCCTGAGCGCGCCGCTGTCGTTCGCGGTGGCGCATCTGGGTTGTCTGCTGCCGTTGTTCCTGCAGCGTTATCGCGAAGTCACCGTCGAGGTCGATCTGAGCGATCGCCCGGTCGACCTGCTCGGCGAGGGCTACGACCTGGCCCTGCGCATCGGCGTGCTGGAGGACTCGACACTGATCGCCCGGCGCATCGCTAGCATCGAACGGGTCTACTGCGCCAGCCCGGCCTACCTTGCCGAGCACGGCACACCACTCAAACCCGAAGACCTGCACAGCCACGATTGCCTGCCTTACGGCCACGGTCGCTCGGTGCAATGGCGCTTCAACGAAGCACCGGGCAAACCGCTGCTGATCAACGTCACCGGGCGCATGCGCGTCAACAACGGCGAACTGCTGCGAGACGCGGCGGTGCAGGGGATGGGGATCACCTATCTGCCGACCTTCATCGTCGGCGCGGCGCTGAAGGACGGGCGGCTGGTGCCGGTGCTGGATGATTTACGCCCGGAGCCACTGACCTTGTCGGCGGTATATCCGCAACATCGCCAGGCTTCGCGGCCGGTGCAGGCACTGGTGGAGTTTCTGCGTGAGCGGCTTAACCAGAGTCATGTGAATCTTTGATAGTGGTGCCTACTGGGCAAACAAACGGCGTGTTATCGATCGGGCGAACGTCACACCGTTTTTTCCTGCTATGTCTTTATGGATATTCCTGTCGGGTATGCAAAACGCTAAGTATCTCGATTCGATCCGTCACCTCATAAATCACTACGTAGTTAGGATGTACAACGATTTCCCGGGTGCCGGGAGATCGACCTTTACGGTAGAGATGGGGATGAACGGAGAGTGAGGTTGTGGATTCTTCGATGGATTTCGAGAGACTCACTGCGGCTGCAAAGTTTCTCTCGCCAATGTATCTGAGGATGTTCGAAAGATCGGCCTTGGCTTCGGGCCGCCACTCAATCTGCATCAGCCTTTTTTCGCATGGATTCGATCAAGGCATGCATGTCCGCCATCACGTCCTCATGGGGGAGACTCGGATGGGGATCATCTCTGGACGCCTGCACCTTGGCTCGCAACCAGCGATCATGACTGGCAGCCTGCTCGTCGTTTTCAAACCCTGAATCGTCGGGAAAGATTTTGCCGTCCATTGTGCCTCCGGGATCAATGCCTGGCAGTCTATTCGGTACAGGGATTGCTGTCGTCGTTGTCTGGATGAACTGCATCTGGGTCGAGCTCCATGAGTACTTGTAGTTCGACAAATCCTAGACTGAGCGCTTCCGACGGCCAACCGACGGAAGATGTAGGAAAACGGTTGGGGTATCCCGAGTTCCTTCCTTTTTCTGTAGGACTCGCTGAAGAGGACTGCGCAGTGTGATTACAACATTGGAACAACCGCCACCCCGGGTCTGTTCTAGACTCACGCCGCTCAATCACGAGCCTCACCCGGAGTAGCGCCATGGAAGTGCCCAACCCCAAAACCGCCATCGAAAGCAATCGACAGGCGTGGAACGATTCCGCCCGCCATCATCAGGATTCGCCGGACTGGCAGGCATTGCTCAACGATGTCGCGCAGGCGGAGTTTTGCTGCCTTGATTACACCTCGCGCGGCTTGCTGGACGTCGACGGCAAAGACGTGATTCAACTGGGCTGCAATAACGGTCGGGAAAGCCTGTCGCTGTTCGCGCTGGGTGCGCGCAGTGTCGTCGGCGTCGATCAATCCGCAGCGTTTCTTGAGCAGGCCCGCGAGCTCAACAGCCGCTCGCCGCATACTGCCGAATTCGTCGAGAGCGACATCCACCATCTGCCCGCATCGCTGCATAACCGCTTCGACGTAGCCCTGATTACCATTGGTGTACTCAACTGGATGCCTGACATCGGCGAATTCTTCCATCATGTCGCGCAGGTGCTGAAGCCGGGCGGCAAACTGGTGATCTACGAAACCCATCCGTTTCTGGAAATGGTTGATCCGCAGGCTGACGATCCCTACCGCCTCGCCAGCTCGTATTTCCGTGCCGAGCCGTTTGTGCAGCAAGAGCCGATCGTTTACGTAGGTAAAGTCGAGCAGCCGGCGGCAAAGTCGTACTGGTTCGTGCATACGCTGGGCGCGATCTTCAGCGGCGCCATTGGAGCGGGGCTGCGCATTGTGGATTTTCAAGAATATGCGCATTCGAACCGGGAAGAGGTGTATGACTGCTACCTGAACCAGCAGGCGCAGTTGCCGATGTGCTTTAGCCTGGTGGCGAGCAAGGCCTGAGATCCTTTATTGCGACGGCTGGCCTCTTCGCGAGCAGGCTCGCTCCCACAGGGAAACGCATTCCATTGTGGGAGCGAGCCTGCTCGCGATGGGCGGCATTGCGACCGCTACAAAATTCACGGAACGGCGTGATTGACTACGTGCCCCGGCTGCGCATAGAGATCAATGCCTAGTGCATGAATTACCTTCAACACTGTGTCAAAGCGCGGCTTCGCTCCGGGAGCAAAAGCCTTGTACAAACTTTCACGACCCATGCCTGAATCCTTGGCGATCTGCGTCATTCCTCGCGCCTTTAACACGTAGCCGATTGCGCGAAGGAATTCTTCGCTGTCTCCGTCTGCAAGCACCTGTGACAGGTACTCACTGATGGCTTCATCACTGTCGAGCAGCGCGACCATGTCGAAATTCGTCAAAGTCTGGCTCATGGTTAAACCTCCTTTGCCATTTTTTGTGCGCGTTGGATGTCTGCGCTTTGTGAGGATTTGTCGCGCCCGATGTCGTGCTTGACTCTATCCAAGCGGATACAGATAAACAGTCGGCCAAATCTTTACTGGATGTTGGAAGTGTCGTCACAGTTTGTAGGCAACCAGCCAATCGCTTGTGAGAGCTGCGGTGCAGCTACTGACCTCTTCGCGAGCAGGCTCGCTCCCACAGGGAAACGCATTCCAGTGTGGGAGCGAGCCTGCTCGCGATGGCGGTATCAAAACCGCCGCAAATATTCAGCCTGAATCAAGCCTGCGCCGGCGCACTGACTACCGGTCTTTCCGGCTTGCGCAGCGCCTCCAGCCTTGACTCGCTGTAGCGCGTTTCGCGGAAGAAGCGCCAGTGGCCGAACAGGTCGTAAACATGGGTGATCCGCCCTTGTTCCTTATAGCCCAAGCGCACATGCATCTTCAGGGCCTGGATATTGGCGTTGTCGCAGATATCCACCACTTTTTTGTACCCACCGGCGTCCATGACTTGCCAAAGTGCGGTCTGTGCGTCGACGGTCAAGGTGCTGCCGAAATAGGGGCGGGCAATTTCGGCACCGAACTGGAAGTACTCACCGGGCTGGATCGTGAACGTGTAGCGGTAGAAGTGGCGATCGTAATAGTCGCGGGTGCTGGCCCAGACGAACCCGACGGTGTGGCCTTCCTGGTCCAGGTACATGTGCCCCGTGTGCCCTTCAGCGGCCAATTCGGCCATGGTCTGCACACGATCACCAAAGTACTTGCCGAAAGCCTTGGCGTTGTCCTCGGTGATGTCGACTCTATGTAAACCTTCACAGGGGCGCAGTTTGTTCGGCGCGATCGGCGTGACCAGATCGCGCTCCATCCACAGCAATTCACGGTGAGCGAAGACATAACGTTTGCCGAACGCGCCAAGGGTGCGGCGCAGGCCTTTTTGTTTGATGCGCAGAAGCAGTTTGTCGATGACGTTCATGATGCTCTCCGAGGCGCTAGCCCTGGTGTGGTGGATGATGTTGCAGGTTGTGTTGCGGATGTATTTGCCGCTTTCGGTTTGCCGGCACGCTGTGCGCGCCATTTTTGCAGGGCCGGTTTGACGCAGTACCAAAGACGCAGCCCCAGGCCCAGCAGCAAGCCACTGGGGCGCCATGAGTAGAAGCTCCAGCGCCAGTGTTCCAGTTGCCCGGTCATGCGCTCGTGCAGTTGATGGCTGGAGTTTTCCAGGCTGACCCGCGAGGCATCAATCCAGTGCCATTGCTCGTCCAGGCCCCAGCGAATCCATTCCTCCAGCAGCACCCGACCGCTGCCCAGATCGGCATGTTGCGGCAGGAACGCCAGGTTGTAGTCGTAGAGTCGGCCCTGCTCGAGCAGGCCCAGCCGATAACTGATGCAGCGGCCGTCCAGCTCCAGCGTCACCACTCGCACCAGCCCTTGAGCGGCGAGGGCGGTGAAGGCGTTCTGTATCCATTGACGACTGTGGTCAGTTGCGAAAATGCCGACGCCCTCGTCACCTTTCCAACTGACCGACTCGACTTCTTCCAACGCCTGTAAAACCGTAGGCATCGACAGCGCATCGGGAGTGATTCGCCGTACTTGAGCGCCGCACGCGGCAATCCGTTTGCGCGCCCGACGCAGTTTGTAGCGCGGGTCGCCGGAGACTTCCTGATGGTCGGCGTCGCTGATCAGATGCACCGGCACCCGGCAACTCAGGCGCCGTTCAGCAGTAGAGCTACGCGCCATCCAATCGGTGAGGGCACTTTCTTCCCCGGCAGGTTCCGACAGTTCGTTGAGTTGCAGCAGCGCATGGGGCAGGCGCTGACGGATCAGCATCAGCGCATCGCGCATATCCTCTGCGCCGAGCAACGACAGCAGGGCCAACCGATCGGCCAGCGGATAACCCAAGTGACGCAGGACGCGAAATGACACGCCCGCGAAGCGTTCGCGGCTGGCCACCAGCGGCAGGCACAGGCGCAGTGATTCTGCTTCCCAGCCGAGCAGAATGTGCAGACGCTGATCCTCGCCCAGCGCCTGTTCTGCCGCGCACAACCAGCCGAGATTGTTGAACGGCGTATGGTCGGTCACGCGCAGGCGCAGTGCCTCGTAGGCCGTTGCCGGGAAGTCGGCAGCGCACAGCGATGTGCGCCATTCGAATCGCATCGCCATAGGTTCAGGCCGCCGTTGCTGGGACAGGTGGACGGGAAGTTTTGCGCAACGCCGTCAGGCGCGAACCGCTGTAGCGGGTTTCGCGATAAAAGCGCCAGCGACCAAACAGCGTGTAGATATGGGTGATCCGCTGTTGTTCGGTATAGCCCATGCGCAGATGCAGCTTGAGCGCCGGAATGTTGCTGGAGTCACAAACATCGACCACTTTGCTGCAGCCTTTCACGGCCATGGCTTTCCACAGGCGCACTTGCACATCGACTGACAATTCGGTGCCCCAGTAGGCGCGGGCCATTTCGCCACCGAATTCGAAGAACTCGCCAGGTTTCACCGGGAACCGGCAACCGTAGTAATGCCGATCAAAATAGTCGCGCGGCGTACCCCAGATGAACGCAACGGCATCGCCATGCTCGTCGACATGCATATGCCCGGTGTGACCTTCACTGGCCAGCTCGGCCATGACGCCGACACGGTCGCCGAAGTAACGGGTGAAGGCGCTGGCGTTGTCTGCGGTGATTTCCATTACGCGCAGCGGCGGGTAGGGTTTGAGGCTATGCGGCGGCACGGGGCTGACCAGATCCCGTTCCATCCACAGCAGTTGCTGATGGGCAAAAATGTACATTCTGCGGATCTTCGCCAAGGTCGCTCGCAGACCTTTGCGACGGATATGTCCGCTGAGTTTTTGCAAGATTTCCATGGTCTCTTCTCCTGATGAAAGTGCCGCGCGCAGCATCACGCTCGCAGGGCGGAGGGGCGGTTCATGAAGCGTTCCAGTTCAGGGCAAACAGGGTTTGCCCGGGTAATTCGAAACGCACGCGCCCGTGTTCGCAGGCAAATGGTGCGTCGCGGGCGCGATTGTCAGCGCCGAAGAAATGCAGGGCGCCTTGGTTGAGCGGGCACTTGGCACCGCTCAGAGCAACGCGTTGCAGGCGCGTGCCTTTGTTCACCCCGAGCAAAGTGCGCTGCTCGTCGCCGGCCATCGCCAGTACGTCCACTTCGAAGGCGTCGTTATCCAGTTGCAGCACGTGCGGCAGCCAATGCCGGGCGATGAATTGCTGGGCCAGGCCCACCGGTTTCAGCTCGAAGCGATCGCCGGCCAACACGCGCACCATGCCCTTGGCGTAGGGCGGTTCGTCGGCCGCCTGAAACCAGTTGAGCATGCTCAGCAAGCCGTCCTGAGAAGCATTGATGACCACCGATGTCCACCACAGCGTGGCGTAGTGAGTTTCCTGCTCGTACGGGCTCAGGCTCGAGCCGCTGGACAGATTGGTCTGGTCGAGCAGCAAGGCCTTGCGCGGCTGACCGTGGCTATCGAGTCCCACAAGATCGGCGGCGCGGCGTACGCTGTCGCGGTAGACGCGAGTGGCGAGCAGGTCGCGGACCATCCATTCGTGCCAGGCCAACGCGTCGATCTGATCGGGCGCTTCACTGAGCAGACGCCGTGCCCAATCAATCCCGCGTTTGTCTGCGGCGTTATTGGCGAACGGGCCGTTGATCAGGCGCGAACTGGCCGGCATGGCGATGCGCACGCCGGCCCTGGCGTTGGCCGGATCGCTGCGCACCTGCCGGGCCATGCTGACAAAAATCGCCCGATAATCTTCGTAGCTTGAATAGTTGAGGTTCGGCTCGTCGGCGAAGCCGATGTAATGCGTGCCTTGCCCACCCAGTGTGCGCGTGCTGGCGAGCCAGGCATCGAGGCCGTTGCTGCTTTGCACGTCGGCGCGCAGATTGGCCTGACGCCCGGTGCCGGCGAGCAGGGTGATGTCCTGGCGGATGCCGAAGCGCGTCTGATAGAGCTGACGAACCGGGTCTTCGAAGCGGGCATTTTTCGCGCTGACGTCAACGTAGCTGTAATAACTCGCCGCACCCGGCTTCAACGCATCCAGTGCGGCATGACTGCTCGCGGGCGGCATCAGATTGGGCAGCGCAATGCCCAGATCCGGAGTGCGCCCGAGCACCTTGCCATGCAGGGTCAGGCGTACCTCACCCGACTCTTCATGCACTGGCTGCAGCTGCTGCGGATTCTGCGCAAACAGGTTGGCCGTGCCGTCGAGCCAGAACGCCGCTTTGCCGCTGCCCTGCAGGCGCAAGCGCCAGGCCTGAGGCCGGTCACTGACCGGCAAGGCCACTTGATCGAATTGCCAATAGGCGCGGTGGGGCTTGAGGGCCAGCGACAGCTGTTGTCCATCGTCTACACGCTGTGCTTGCAGCGAGTTGACGCCGCCATGGTATTTGCCGTTCAGCACCGCGTGTTCGCCAGGGGCGACCTGGAAAAACAGCTCAGTACCATTGCGGGTTTCGACGCTGAAATGCACCTTGGCCGGACTGAACTGCGCCACGGTGGTTGCGTCATGCTCGACGCGGTAACTGCGGAAGCTGTAGCCGGGAATCTCCAGGCGATAACCGGCAGCTCCCGGCACCAGCGGCCAGCTTTGCGAACCGCGAACCTCACTGGCCTTGATGAAGCGATCACCTTGCAAGCGGCCATGGCCGTCAAGCAGATAGATATGCTCTTCATTGGCCTCGGCCTGCCACGCCGGAACCCAGCGCACGGTGACTGTATCCGGGCGGTCGGCTTGCAGATACAGGCTGCCGTCGCGAATGTCGCCCCACTGCATCGGCGCAGCGAAAGCTTTCAGCGTCATGCCGAGACCGAACAGCAGGGCCAGGCGCTTCATGCGGCTTTCCTGCGGTGCAGCATCAGCCACATCGGGCTGAGGTCACCGGGCAGAATGAACAGCGTGTGCCAGAACGGTACGCCGCTCAGCCTGCAATAAAGCACCAGCATCGCCAGGGTCACTGCGAGATAGGCAATCGAGGACGCCGCTGCTGCGCCGACGATGCCGTAGCTCGGGATCAGCAGCAGATTCAGGCCCAGATTCAGCAACGCGCCCACCCCCATCATCAGCGAGACGGTGGCAGGGCGATTCTTGCCGATCAGGTCCAGGCGCAGAATGCTTGCGTAGCACAGGCCCAACAGCCCCGGCAGCAAAGCCAGCAGCGCCGGATACGCGGGTTGGTAGGCGACGCCGAACAGGATGATGATCAGCCATTCGCCGATCAGCGCCATCGTGACGCAGGCGCAGAGCATTACCGTCGCGGTCAGGCGCAGCGCCAGCGGCGTGACCTTGTCCATGCCCTTGTCCTGTTGCAGCAGACGCTTCATCAGCGGTGTGGTGACTGCTTCCGGAACGATCAGCAACAGTTCAGCAGCGGCGCTGGCCATGGCGTAATGGCCAAGCGCGCTGCTACCGAGCAGGGCGCCGATGAACAAGTAATCGGAGCGCAGGATCACCTGTTGGAACAGCAGGTCCGGATGGCTGCGTGCACTGAATTTCAGCAGCTCCTTCTGGCTCGCACGATCCCATTGCAGTTGCAGCGGCTGTGCGCGTTTGAGCCACATCCAGCCCACCAGCACCACCAGGCTGATACCGGCCAGCCAACTGATCAGCGCCGCTTCGAGTGCCGCCTCTTTCCACATCCAGAACAGCGCAACAAAAAGCAGTAATGGTGCCAGCGATTCGATCAGACGCAGGACATTGAAGGCGACCACGCCACCCGACGCGTTGTGCAAGGTCAGCAGGCCGCTTTTGAGCACGGTCAGCGGTACCGCCAGCAGCAACAGCCAGGCCAGCAGACCGAGCTGCATCGTGACGTCGAGTTCGCTGCCGAATTCTCGCGCCAGCGCCACCACCAGTAACGTCAGCAGCCCGGCCAGCAGACAGCCGAACACCAGCACCTGGGCGAGCAACAGACCCATCGGCCGCTGGTTGGCCGCTTGATAACCGACCGCCGAATTCAAGCCGCCGCTGGTGGCCGCACTGATCAGATCCGGCAGGGTGCTGAGCAGGGCGAACAGGCCGCGTTCGCTCGGCCCGAGAATCCGCGCCAGCAACACATTGCGCAGCAGGCGCAAGGCAATCATCGCCAGTTTGGTGCCCATGCTCAGGGCCAGATGCCGGAGGTAGCTGCCGCGACTCATGGCCGTGCCCCGCGAAAGATCCGTAACGACAGCAGCTCCGGAGTGCGCGCGGTGCGCTGGCTGACGCCGAAGCGCGGCAGGTTGAGCGGGTCGCCGGCGCCGCGATAGAGTCCGGTGGACGTGCCAAGCGCAAACGGATAATCGTGATTGGCGACCTGCTCGCGCACGCGCTCATCGTTGTCGCCGTTGGGGTAGCAATACACCGGCAGTGGCCGATTGCAGCCGTTGTGCAGGGCGTCGCGGCTGCGGCTGATTTCTTCGTGCAGACGCACGTCATCCAGTCCGGTGAGGATCGCATGACTGGCGCCGTGGGGGCCGAAGCGCACCAGACCGGAGGCTTCCATGGCGCGCACCTGATGCCAGTCCAGCGCTTGCGGCAGAGAATCCGGCGGACACTCATTGGTCAGACGTTCGAGTTCCTGCGGATCGAGGCTCTTCAGCCCTTGCAGGTAATGCAGCAGTGCCAGGCTGCGCCGGTCGACATCGATATCGTCGAGCAACACCGGCAGCGGATGGCCGGTGATGCGCAGGTGCTCGATCAGGTGCATACGGGCCTTTTCGCCATGGCTGCCCCATAGCGTTTCACCGACGCTTTCCCACCAGAAGCGTTGCCGGCTGCCAATGAAATCGGTGGAAAGAAAAATGCTCGCCGGCACCTGATATTTTTGCAGCAGCGGATAGGCATTGACCGCGTTGTCACGCCAGCCGTCATCGAAGGTCAGCGCCACGCGCGGGCGCTCGGTGCGCAGGGCGTTGGGCTGCAACAACTCCATTAGCGGCACGCAATCGAAATGCTTGCGCAGCCATATCAGCAAGTGTTCGAACGCCTGCGGGCCGACGCACAGTTCATTGCGGTGCGGCAGGTTGGCCGCACGGTCGTTGGCCAGCACTCGGTGGAGCATCAGGATGACCCCGGCCCCGTGCAACTGGCTGCGCCCCACGGACGAGTTGAGATAGAGCCAGCCGCTGGTGCGTTTTATCAGTTGTTTGATAGCCATGGCATGCGCCCTCTCAACGATTCTGGTCAGGATTCCACTGTGCGTAACGTTGCCCGCGCAGGAACTGCCACAGGCCGACGCTCATGCCTGCCAGTGTCACCAGCAGGAAGGCCGCGAGGCGGAACGGTTTCGGTAAACGGTGTTGCGAATCCAGCAGGCCGGCGATGGCAATCGAGTAACCGAGCAATTGCGCGATCAGGCTCAGGCGATAGAAACCGTGCTGGTTCCACAGCCAGAAATTGCTCAGCAGCAGCGGCAGCAACAGCACCGGCGCCAGTCGACGAATCAGTTTGTGGCTGATCAACGCGATCGAATACAGGCCGTGCTTGAAGGGATTGAGCAGTTCACGGCGTTGCGCCAGGCTCTGCAGGCCACCGACGGTGACTCGCTGGCGACGGCGCCATTGCTTGTCCGCTTCGTCGACGCCCTGGTCGATTACTTGGGCTTCGGGCACGTAGACGATGCGTTTATGCGCCACCGGAGCGCAGGTACTGATGAAGAAATCGTCGTTGACCTCCGCCGGCACGTTCTGGAATAGCTCGCGGCGCAAGGCGAGCAGGGCGCCGTCGGCGGAGACCATGCAGCCGGTGCGATTCTCGACCCGGCGCAACCAGCCTTCGTAATGCCGATACAGGCTGTCGCCGACGCTCAGGCCACCACCGGTAACCGGGATCACCATGTGCCCCGCGCAGGCGCCGACCTGCGGATCGCTCAGCGGCGCGAGCAAGTGGCCGAGCGTGTCGCGCGACCATTGGTTGTCGGCATCGGTGAACACCAGAATGTCGCCGCTGCTCAGGGCGGCGCCGGCATTCAGCGTGGCGGCTTTGCCCTGGCGCGGCAGGTCGAGCACGGTGATGCGCGGATCAATCACTTTGTGCGCGCAAGCCACGGTGTCATCGGTCGAACCATCGCTGGCCAGAATGATCTGCAACGCGGCCGGCTGATAGTCCTGAGCCAGCAGCGTGCGCAGCTTGTGCTCGATATGGCGTGCCTCGTTGTGCGCGGCAATCACGATGCTGACGTTCAGCGGCGGTGCGGGAGCATGTCGCCAGGCCGGAAACAGCGGCGCGAGCAAGGTCAGCAGCAGCGGATAGCCGATGTAGGCGTACGCTGGCAACAACAAGCACAGGCAAAAAATGAGTTCAGCCACGGGCAGGCCTCCTTGCATTCCAATGACACAGACCGAGAATCAATGCCGCGCTCGCCAGGTGCAGACGCACCCAGTGCAGGCCCCAGAGTTGCAAGGTCAGGCTGAGGTGATGCTGGCGAATGCTTTGCCGCAGGCTGAGCAGCAGACTGGGCAGCAGGCCCGCCATCAGCAGCAGCAACGCCTGCTGCGCGTGGCCGCCCAGCAATGCGACGATCGCCAGAGCATCGAGCAACCACACCAGCAATGACAGCAGCGGAAACCGCAGCAGGCGCAGGCTCATGCCGTGGGCACGGAGCAATTGCAGGTGACTGCCCTGACGCCACAGTTCCTTGCCGATCCATTCGCGCCAGGTCATTTCGTAGCCCCAGTGCAGGGCGACGCTGGTATTGACCGACAGCAGGCGAGCACCGTGCCTGTGCAGACGCAGGGTGTATTCCTTGTCCTCGCCGGTGCGCAGGGTTTCGTTGAAACCGCCGACCTTGTCGAACCACTGTTTGCGCATCAGCAGGTTGGCACTGGGCAGCCATTGCACGGTGCGCGTAGCGCGGCTCGACGGGCGCAAAGAACGGCGCTGCCACGCGGCGGCGAACCACGGCGCGGCGGCAGGGGTGTGCAGGTCGAGGCCGAAGACGTCGCCCTGGTCGTCCGTAGCCAAAGCAAACATCTGCTTCAGCCAGTCTTCGGGCATCTCGATATCGGCATCGATGAACGCCAGCCATTCACCGCGGGCAACCGTTGCGCCACGATTGCGCAAGGCGCCGATCAGCAGGCCGGGCAGCAGCAGGACCTGCGCGCCGAATGCGCGGGCGATCTGCGGCCCCTCGTCGGTGGAGCCGTTGTCGACGACTATCAATTCACAGTCGATGTCGGCTGCGTGCGCGGCCTTGCTGGCGGCCAGCAGCGTTCGGCCGATGTGCCGGGCTTCGTTGAACATCGGAATGACAATGCTGATCCGGCTCATGCTTTGGCCTCCGGCAGCGCTGGCTGCTCGGCTTTCAGACGCAGCACCCAGGTCAGCGCCAGCATGATCCACAGGTATTTCAGGTTCGGCGCACTGAGGAACATCAGGAACAACGTCAACGACAGAAAGCTCATGCCCAGATGGGTAACCATGCCTGCGTGCTGCCACTCGCGCCGTTGCAGCCACGTGCGTCGTGCACGGATCAGGTTGTAGAAACCCTGCACCAGCATGCCGACAAACAGCAGGCCGGCGGGAATCCCCAGTTCGCTGAAGATCTCCAGATAAGTGTTATGCGCCCGGCGATACAGGTCGCCGATCTTGCGGTTGGCCGAGAACGCCTTGGCATAACCGGTGGTCGCGTAGTGCAGCGGGAAGGTGCCAGGGCCGGAGCCGAGCAGCGGATGCTCGCGAATGATCTGGCTGCCAACGACAATGTAGGAGGCGCGACGGCCGAGGGATTCGTCCTGGGCCTTGGCCCCGGCGCTGAGGATGCTCAGTGACTGGATGCGTGCCAGATAACCGGCCGGCATCGCGTAAATCGCCAGCGGAAGGATGATCGCAGCACCGAGCATGGCGAAGCCGAAATGCCGCGGACGAATGCGGGTCAACTGCTGGCGGTAGTGCCAGACTCCGATTGCCAGACTCAACGCCAGTACCACCAGCCCCGAGCGCGACTCGGTTTTGGTCATGCCGCCGAGCAACAACAGGCAGCAACCAGCCCAGAACAAACGGTGCAGCAGGTTCTGGCTGCGAATCACCAGCAGCAGGCCCAGCGGCACGGCGAAAGCGATCAGCAGGGCAAAGGCATTCGGGTCTTCGAGCAGGCCGGCGGCGCGGCCCTTGTCCTGGAATCGGCTGGAAAACATCGCCATCGCGCAGGTCGCGCTGACACTGAGCGTGACCAGTCGGGCGAACAGATCCAGATTCAACTCACGGCCAATCAACAGGGTGATCACGAACAGGACCAGACCCACGCTCAGTTCACGCAGATGAGTTTGCGACATGCCCAGATTGTCGCTGGCGAACAGGCTCAGCAGGTACAGCGCCATGAAACCGATCAGGTAGCGCCACAGATTGCTGCGCAGGCGTTGCGACGGAATCTGGTGCAGCGCCAGTTGCAGCATCACGATCACTGCCAGCGAGGCGCCGAGCAACTTGCTGCCCGACACCGAGCTGTCCTTGAAGAACCCTTCGAACGGCACCAGCGCGGCAATGCCGAGCAGGCCCCAGGTCGGCTTGCGGTACAGAACGGTGAAACCGACCAGACCAATCACCGCCCCCGGCGCCAGATACGGCCAGGGACTGGCCAGCAGACCGAGGCTGACCAGGGCGAACAGACTGACGATCGAGAGCGGGAAAATCATGCGCGTGTCTCCCGTGCCGTTTGGATGTACAGCTGCGACCAGCGTTCGGCCAGAGCCTTGAGGTCGTAGTGTTCCTGTTGGGTGCGTCTGGCGTTGTCGCGCAGCTGCGCGGCCAGCTTCGGTTCGGCCAGCAGTGTGTCGAGCTGGCGGGCAAGGGCGACGGTATCCGTCGGCGCTGCGAGCAGGCCGTTGTGGCGGTCCTGCAACACATCGGGAATACCGCCGACCGCGAACGCCACCACCGGCACCCCGGCCTGCATCGCTTCGAGCAGAATCATCGGCGTGCCCTCGGTGCGCGAGCTGATCACCAGCGCATCGAGTTGCTGCCACCAGCCTTGCATCGCCGTCTGGTAGCCCGGCAGGCGAATCCGCTGCTGCAAACCGGCAGCGTCGATGCGCGCCAGCAAGGCTTCGCGTTCCGGGCCGTCGCCGAGCATCACCGCGTCCAGTTGCGGATGCTGGTGACACAGGCCGATCAGCGCATCGAGAAACAGGTCCGGGCCTTTTTCGCTGCTCAAGCGACCGACGTAACCGGCCAGCCAGCGTTGCCGCTCTGCCACCGGCGGCATCGCTGGCGCCGCTGGCAGACCGTTGGGAATCACCTGCAACTTCTCCGCACGCACGCTGGCCTCAAGGTGCAGCGTGGCGATGCTGTGCGCCACGCAGACCACCCGTTTCACCGACGCCGTGCGGCACAGTTGCAGGCTCAGCCAGGTGTAGAACTTCTGCTTGCGACTGCGCGGCGTGAAGCCGTGCTGGGTGATCACCAGCGGCAGGCGCAACAGCGAGGCGCCGACCCAGCCGAACAGCAGCCCTTTGAAGTTGTGGGTGTTGAGCAACGGCTTGTCGCCACGGCGCTGACGCAAGTGCCGCAGCAATTCGCCGAGCCCGGCACAAGCGCGAGCGTCCACCCCGGCCTCGCGAAAGCGCGTGATCAATTCTGGCGGCGCGTCGAGGAACAGCACCTGGTGCTGCCCCGGCGTGGCCAGGCAATGATCCAGCAACATCCGCTCGGCCCCGTAGAAGCCGCCGCTGCTGAGCAAATGAATGATCGGCAGGGCGACGATTGGGGTGGACACCGCGTTCAATTGCGCACCCAGTGAACCAGGCTTGGCATGGTCCAGTTCTTGTGCGGATTGCCCGGCTGCGACGTTTCTTCGTTGAGCACCAACAACACTGGCACGCCCAGTTCATGGCTGATTTGCGCCGGATGCTTGAAGCGATGGTCGAAGAACTCACGCACGTAGACGAACGCTATTGCCAGCAGAAGCCCGGTGAACAGCCCGAATGGAATGATCAGCATCGGCTTGGGAAAGGCCGCCTCGGTCGGTTCATACGGTGGACTCAACACCCGGGCATTGGACAAGTCATTGTCCAAAGCGCGTGTCGTGCTGCTTTCGGCAAAGCGTTGCGCATAGGTGGAAAACGCTGCGTGCAACGCGCCGATCTCGGTGTCCATCTGACGCAGCTTGCTTTGGGTCTGCTGCAACTGATGGATGCGATTCTTGAACTCGGCAATGCGCGCGGTTTTCTGTTCGATTACCTGGCTCACCACCGACAGGTCGATCGTGCGTTCCTGGATGCGGTTGTTGACCACTTTGAGGAACTGCTGGCGGGTGCGGGCAATTTGCTCGCGGGCCAGCAACATCGGTTCGCTACCGGGCTGAAATACCGCCAGGTCATTCATATAGCGGCTGACCTGAGTGGTCAGCGCCTCGCCCATCTGCCTGATCTCGCGGTCTTCGAACGCAATGTTGTCCACCGTCGTGGTGAAGGTGAACGGGAAGGTGTAGTCGTTGAGTTTGTTGGAGTTGGCCGCCGCCAGGCTGGTTTTCAGGTAATCGAGCCAGCGTTGGCTCTGCAGCAAGCGATCGCGATACAGGTTGAGTGCCTGCTCTTCGGTGTTGATCGCGTTGAGGCGAAAGGTGATTTCCTCTTTCGGGTCGGAAGAACCGACGCTTTCCAGCAGCCCCAGTCGCGCGCCTTCCAGGCCATCGAGCCGCACCTGATATTGATGCTTCTTGGTCTCGTAGAACGAATGCGGCAGCTCGATTGACTGCAGCGCCTGACGATCGACCAGGTAGTTCTGCAGCAACGCGGCAACAAACGTTGTGCCCTGGGCCGGATCGGGGAAGCTGTAGACGATCGAGATCACGTTGGAACCCGGCAAGGTTTCGATCTTCAGATTGTCGATGGCCTCCTGGGTCAAGCCGTCCAGTACCGTGTCGCGCACCGGATCGGTTTGCATGCCCAGCGCATCACGCAGCGGATTGACCACGTATTCGCGCAGTGGCGTGCTGACGTAACGCTTGAACGGCTCGCCAGCCAGTTTGCTGAGCACCCCCGGCGGCGGGTTGTACTGACCCTTGTCGCGCAGTTCGCTGATGGTCTGACGGATCAGCGCCGGCGAACGGAGGATGTTGCTCTCGGTTTCCATGTCCGCCAGCGATGGCGGAATGAAGGTGGCGTTGTCCTGGGTCAGCGAGGTGGTCGCGTCGCCCTGAGACAGTTTTTTCGACTGCACTATCACCTGAGCGGTGATATCGAAGCTCTGTTTGAGCAGCAACGGCAGGAGCAGGGCGATCACTGCAAAGGTCAGGAAGATGCGCTTCACCGTTTGCTTGTTGGCGAAGAAAATCCTGAAGAACTCGTGCAGGTAATTTTCTTTTGGGTTCATGTCGGTCACCTGAGAGTCAGTTGTCACTGCCTTTGTTGTCGACGCGGTAGCCGAAGCTGAAACCGACGCCCTGGAACAGCACCACATCAGCCAGTTGGCGGGCGAGTTCGCCGGCGCTGGCCAGTTTGGTTTTTGGCACGTAGAGCATGTCGTCCGGCTGCAGATACGCGATTTGTGGCGCGTCACCGGACAGTGCCTTCTCGACGTCGTAGTTCATCGCCTGCACCTGATTGCCGTTGCGCCGCATGATCACCACCGAATCCAGCCGCGCCTTGACGTTGGTGCCGCGCGCCAGGGTCAGCGCCTCAAGTACCGACACTGGCCGGCGGATCGGGTAGGAGCCCGGTTGCGCGACTTCGCCGAGCACGTAGATCTCGTTGCCGGCGGTGGACTTGAGCAGCACGTCCACGGTCATTCGCCCTGGCAGTTGCGCGTATCTCTGGTTGAGGAAGGTTTCCAGCTGATTGACGGTCATGCCTTGCAGCGGCACAGCGCCGATTTCCGGAAAACTCGCGTAGCCATCGGTGCCGACGGTGATCTCGCGGCTCATGCCGGTGGCCGGATGATTCAATGCGCTTTTGAGGTTCTGCTCGTTGCTCAGCGGGCTGAGAATCTGTACCGAGAGCTGATTGCGGTTGGGCTGGAACAGTTGCTTGCGCTCATACGCACGCTGGATTTCCTGACGGGCTTCTTCGCTGGTCAGCCCGGCGATTTTCACCGAGGTGTTGGCGCCCGGCAGTTCGATGGTGCCGTCGGGCAGCACCAGTTGCGTGCCGTTGAGCTGGCTGGCGGCGGTAAAATTCAGGCCGATCTGGTCACCTGATTGCACGCGGTAAGCGTCCGAACCGCTGGTGCTGATGTGAAAGATCACATCCAGCACGTCTTTCGGGCGCAAAGTCTGTTCGACCCGCGGCATGTCGGTGGCCTGGGCGTTGGCCGGCGTGGCGGTGAGGATATTCACCGGCATGTTGCGGGTCTCGGAAGTGCTGGTGCAGCCCGCAAGCGGCAGCAACAGCAGGACAAGCATTCTGGCGTTCATGGCGTCATCCTTTGCGTTCGCTTACAGGTTTTTGTAAAGCCATTTGGGCATGTAGTACTTGCGCCGGTTGAACACGCTGCCGACCACTTTCGCCCCGGCCTGAGTCAGGCGTTGCACAGCGGCCTGGGCAACTTCCCAGCGGGTGTCTTCGGCGCGCACGACAAACACCACGCCGTCGACCTGAGTGCTGATGACCAACGTGTCGGCGGCCGAATACACCGCGTCGCCATCGATCACCACGAAGCGGTACTGGCGGCCCAACTGCTCGAGCAAAGGGCTCAGGCGCTCGGGGGTCAGGTGCTCCAGCGTGCGGATCGGCCGGCCATTGGGCAGCACATGAAAGGGCAGGCTCGAGACCTGCACCACGCAGTCCTGCAACAGCGGCGGGTTGTCCGGGTTGAACAGCAGGTCGCGCAGGCCGCGCTCCTTGCCGAGGTTCATCTGCTGGGTGAGGTTGTTCGCCGACTGGCTGGCGTCGACCAGCAGTACCTGGCCGCTGCTCATCTGCGCCAGTTGACTGGCCAGCGCCAGCGCGCTGGTGGTGGTGCCGGCGCCGGGATTGGCGGCGGTCAGGAACAGGCTGCGCAGGTCGAGATCCAGCACGGTCGAAGTCAGATTCGATTCGCTGGGGCTGGCGATGCTCAGGCTTTTATTGGTTGAACCGTCCATTAGCTTGCTCCGTGGCCGCTGAATACTTTGAAGGGGGTTTTCAACAGAATCTTCAGATCAAGCAGAAGGCTCTGCTCGGCGATGTAGCTGAGGTCCAACTCAACGCGCTGGTCGAAGTCGATGTTGCTGCGTCCGGAGATCTGCCACAGACCGGTCATGCCGGGGTAGATCGCCAGACGCGCGAGGTGATTGTCCTTGTAGCGGTAAGCGTTGAACGAGGTCGGGCGAGGGCCGACCAGGCGCATGTCGCCGGTCACCACGTTGATCAGGTTGGGCAGCTCATCGAGGCTGGTGCGCCGCAGAAAACTGCCGATGCCGGTGACGCGCGGGTCCTTGTCGATCTTGAAGTCGATGGCGTCGGCCCCGTGTTTGTTCAGGTGGCGCAGCGACTCCTTGAGTTCTTCGGCGTTGCTGACCATGGTGCGGAACTTGAACATGCCGAACTTGCGCCCGCGATAACCGGTGCGTTTCTGCACGAACAGCACCGGCCCCGGGCTGGTGAACTTGATGGCCAGGGCCAGACCCAGCAGCACTGGCGAAATCAGCACGAGAATCGTCAGCGCACCGAGGCAGGCGACCACCCGGTTGGTCCGCGACAGCTGCCATGGGCGGCCGCCATCGCGGCCGCTGAGCCAGCCGCGACCCTGACGGTGGATCGCTGCGTCGAGGCGCATGCGATGTTCCGGGTCGACGCGCTTGTCAGGGCGCATCTGTGCAATCGACACACTTCTTTCATGTCCAGTCATGGCGTCCTCCGCATTCAATCAGCCGCAAGCGGCGCACGGGCAGTGGGGTAGTAGTTGCGGAACCAGGCGATGAAGCGGCCCAGTCCTTCATCCAGTTCTATCCGGGGCTGGAATCCGGTGGCCTCGGCCAGATCGCTGGCTTCGGCGCAGGTGTTGAGCACGTCGCCCGGTTGCAGCGGCAGCAGCTCGACAATGGCTTTGCGATCGAGGTGTTTTTCCATCAGGGCGAGGTAGGTTTTCAGCGCGACCGGTTGCTGCCCGCCGATGTTGAACAGGCGCCACGGCGCCATGCTGCTGGCCGGATCGGGCTGTTCGCGATCCCACTGCGGATTGGCTTGCGGTGGCTGATTGATCAGGCGCGCGATGCTTTCGATGATGTCGTCGATGTAGGTGAAGTCGCGCTGGTGCTCGCCGTAATTGAACAGCTTCAGCGGCTCGCCTTCGCTGATCGCCCGGGCGAACTGGATCGGCGACATGTCCGGCCGGCCCCAAGGCCCGTACACGGTGAAAAAACGCAGGCCGGTGCAGGGAATGCCGAACAGATGGCTGTAACTGTGCGCCATCAGCTCGTTGGCTTTCTTGGTCGCGGCATACAGCGACAGCGGATGGTTGACGCCATCCTTGACCGAGTAAGGCGTGTGCTGATTGGCGCCGTACACCGAACTCGACGAGGCGTAGATCAAGTGCTCGACCGGGTGATGCCGGCAGCTCTCGAGAATGTTCAGGAAACCGTTGAGGTTGCTGTCCAGATACGCCCGTGGATTGTCCAGTGAATAACGCACCCCGGCCTGCGCGGCCAGATGAATCACCACTTGCGGCTGCTCGCGGGCAAACAATGCGTCGATCGCCGAAGCGTGGGCCAGATCCACCGTGGCCAGCGGAAAATCGCCGACCTGCTCGCGCACCCACTGCACGCGGTCGTGCTTGAGCTGCGGGTCGTAGTAGTGGTTGAAATTGTCCAGGCCGACCACCGAATGCCCGTCGCGCAGCAAGCGCAGGACGCAATGGGCACCAATGAAACCGGCGGCACCGGTCACCAGAATCTTCATGGCCGCAGCCCCTCAGGGGCGATGTGGCGCAGACCGATACCGCTGTAGTGCAGGCCGGCGGCGGCAACCTGTTCCGGGTTGTACAGGTTGCGGCCATCGATGATCACCTTCGACCGCAGCTTCTCGGCGAGCAGTTCGAAATCGACCACGCGGAAGTTTTTCCACTCGGTGCAGATCACCAGCGCATCGGCGTCTTCGAGGGTGTCGTCGCGGGTGGCGCACAGGTGCAAGTCGTTGCGGTAGCCGTAAATGCGCCGGCACTCGGACATGGCTTCCGGATCGTAGGCCTGCACGCTGGCGCCTTCGGCCCACAACGCGTCCATCAGATAGCGGCTGGGGGCTTCGCGCATGTCGTCGGTGTTCGGTTTGAACGCCAAGCCCCAGACCGCAATGGATTTGCCGGCCAGGCCTTGCGGAAACTGCGCGCGCAATTTGCTGAACAGGATGTGCCGCTGGCTATCGTTGACGTCGGTGACGCTGCGCAGCAGTTTCAACGGCATGCCGTTGTGTTCGGCGGTGTGCAGCAAGGCCCGCAGATCCTTGGGAAAGCACGAGCCACCGAAGCCGCAGCCCGGATAAATGAAGTGGTAGCCGATGCGCGGGTCGGAGCCGATGCCTTTGCGCACCGCTTCGATGTCGGCGCCGAGCAGTTCGGTGAGGTTGGCCAGTTCGTTCATGAAACTGATGCGGGTGGCGAGCATCGCGTTGGCCGCGTACTTGGTCAGCTCGGCGCTGCGGTTGTCCATGAACATCAGTTTTTCGTGGTTGCGGCAGAACGGCGCGTACAGCTCGCTCATCTGCTCGCGGGCAGCGTCGTCGCGGGCGCCGATGATGATCCGGTCCGGGCGCATGCAGTCGGCGAGGGCGCTGCCTTCCTTGAGAAATTCCGGGTTGGATACCACGCGCACCTGCAGCTCGGTTTTGCCGCGCAACAGCAATTCGCTGGTGGCCGTGGCCAGAACCTGGTCGGCAGTCCCGACCGGCACCGTGGATTTGATGATCAACGTGCGATCAGCCTCCATCAGGCCGGCAATCTGCCGGGCGACGTTGAGCACATGGCTGAGGTCGGCGGAGCCATCCTCGTCCGCCGGGGTGCCGACGGCGATGAAAATCAGCTCGGCGTGGGTTACCGCATCGCTGGCCTGGGTACTGAACGATAGACGCCCGGCCTTGATGTTTTCTTCAAGTGTCGCGGACAGGCCTGGCTCACTGATTGGCGGCACCGCTTGTTGCAGTTGTTTGATCTTGTTCGGGTCAATATCAATGCATAAAACCCGATGGCCGACATCGGCAAGTGCAGCGGCTTGTATAAGTCCGACATAGCCAGTGCCAAATACGCTCACGTCCATCTACGCACCTCAATAAAACCAGAAAAGTTAACTACGGAATGAGATTGTTAAAGGGGTATAGCGCAGGGTTGGAAAAGCGTGTCAGCAAAATGACATGTTGCGCGGGTATAACACTTGAGACGTTTTTGGCGATTGGCCATCAAGTCATTGCTGCGATTGAAATTGTTGTTTTTTTACAGATTTGTTCAGATTTAAAGTAAGCGACAAGCGGTCGAAAGTATTGGTTTTAAAGGCTTTTAGCGATTTGGTGTGTCAGATTTGAGGCACCGTTTTTTTGACGCTCAATCCGGCTATCAGTCAATTCTTGCGCTTTTGAGGCCGAGTGCTAGTGTCAGGTTCTGACCGACAAAGCTTTGACATCCCGCCCTTTCGCACGCCCGGTATCGCCATGTTCCGATATGCCAAAGAACTGCTCTTAGTTGTCTTTTTGCTGTTGTATTCCGACTATTACCTGGAGCGGTTAAATGCTATCGGGTGGGGTTTCAATGCACTTGTTTTTGGCGCGATGTTTTTGGCGCTTACTTTAGCGCTATATCTGACTGCCTATATAAGGCAGGCTCTTGTTCGACATGCATTCGCATTAACGCTGTTTGCTGCTGCGGTTTTTTTTGATGTCTACACCCGGGTCACCGCGGATTACTTGAGGTATAGCGATTTTGTCTCGCTGGTGTATTCGGGTGGGTTCATTCAGGAAGCGGCGTATCAATATCGCGACGCGATTTTGCGCGCGGTGCTCAATGGCTTGCTGCTGTTGTTTGGCATCGGGCTCAAGCCGCGTCATGCGCTGGTCATACCGAACGCGTTGCGGGTCGCGGCACCCATCGCCGGCGTGTTGATGCTCAGTGCTCTGCTGTTTTTACGCGCGGGAGAGGGCGCCCGGGGCCTGCCGATCATGTACACGCCTTTGGCCTACCTGAACCTGTTTGCCTATGAAGCGCTGCAAGACACCGTAGGCCCGCGTGAACCAGTGACGCTCGCACGTGCCGCGCCTGCCGTCGGCCACGACATTGTGCTGATCATCGACGAAAGCATTTCCGGCAATTACCTCGACATCAACGCGCCGTTCGGCGTGCACAGCAACCTCAAACAAGCGCCGGCCGGGGTCGATGTCTTCAACTTTGGCTACGCCGCGTCCATTGCCAATTGCAGCGCCGACACCAATGTCACCTTGCGCTACGGCGGCACCCGCGCCGATTACCGGCGCATCAACAGCACGCAGCCGTCGATCTGGCAGTACGCAAAAAAGGCCGGGCTCGGCACGGTGTACATCGACGCCCAGCGCACCGCCGGCAACCTGCAGAACCTGATGACCGCCGCCGAGAAAAACGACATCGACAGCTTTGTGCAATTCGACCAGACCAGCGTGCGCGACCGCGACATGGCGGCAGCGGCGAAGCTGATCGAACTGCTCAACGACCATCACGCCGAGCTGATCGTGATCAACAAGGTCGGCGCGCATTTTCCGGTGCATGACAAATACCCCGATGCGTTCATGGCTTACCGGCCAACACTGCCACGCGGGCAATTCACGGAAGTCGCCGACACTGGCGAACGCGCCGGTTTCAATGGCCAGCCGGATGACTGGGTGCTGTATCGCAACGCCTACAAGAACACGCTGTTGTGGAACGTCGGCGAGTTCTTCGCCAGGGTGTTTGCCCAGGCCAACCTGAACAACGCGCTGCTGATCTACACCTCCGATCATGGCCAGGATCTGCACGAGCGCGGCAACCCGGGCTTGAATACCCATTGCGGTGGCGACCCGGTGGAAGAGGAGGGGCTGGTGCCGTTGGTGGTGATCCAGGGCCGTGGATTGCAGACGCCGGACTGGGCGGCGAATCTGCCGGCAAACAAGGACCGCTCCAGCCACTACAACATCTTCCCGACGCTGTTGCAGGTGATGGGCTACGACTTGGGCGCAATCGAAGCGGTGTATGGCAAACCGCTGAGCGTGCCGACGGCGGATGAGTTCACCTTCAACTACCGCTTCAATGCGCGTTTGGGCGCCAAGCCTGAGTGGAAGCATATCGATCTGGGCAGCATCGTTACGCCTGAGCGGGCGCCGGCGAGTGTGGCTTCGGGGCAGTGAGTTTTGGTTCGCTCGGGCGAGCCTCTTCGCGAGCAGGCTCGCTCCCACAGGGGATTGCATTCCAGGGTGGGAGCGAGCCTGCTCGCGAACAAGTCGGGTCAGGCTGCGACAGTCTCAACCCTTGTTGAACCGCGCCCGATACTCCCCAGGCGCGCAGCCCAGCCAGCGCGCGAAAGCCCGGTTGAATCCCTGCACATCGCTGTAACCCAACCGATCCGCCACTTCGACCAGCTCCAGCGCCCCGGACTGCAACAGGTCCTCGGCCCGATAGCGCCGATGCTCATCAAGCAGTTCGCTGAAGGTCCAGCCCAACGCCTTCAAACGCCTTGCCGCCGTGCGCTCAAGCACATGCTGTGTAGCACAGAACTGCTGCCAATCCGCTGAAGTCAGATCTTCGATCAGATAATCGCTGAGCTGTCCGAGCAAGGTCGATTCACTGAGGCGGCGGGTCTGCTCCAGCAGATCGACAAGCGTTGTTTCCAATCCCGGATTACCCGGTGTCAACGGCATCACGAACAGCTGAGGATCCAGATAAATCGCCGCGCATGATTGCTCTGCGCTCACCGGGGTGCGCAATGCCGATACATGTTCCTCGCGGCTGGCCGACACCAGCGCCACACCCAGCACCGGATCACGATTCACGCCGCTGGCGAGCAACTTGCGCCGCACCAGGCTGCACAGGCTGACAAGGATGTAATCGGTCAGCGCCGCCGGAGTACCAAGACTGCCGGCTTCGACCAGACGCAGTGTTACGCCGTCATCTTGACGCAGGATTTGCACACGGAAGTGTCCGTTGAAAAACGCAAAGTACTCGGCGAAAAACTCACAGGCACGTTCCAGCGACACGGCGACATCGAACAGATAGGTCAGTCCATTGGTGGCCGTCGAAACGAAGCGTTCACCCGCCGCCAGACCGATCAGTGGATCCCCGCTCTGTTCCACGGCAAACGCCCAGAAGCGCCGCGACATCAGCAGCGGCATGCGCGTGAACGGCGTGCGCAGATCGAACAGGCTGCGGCGCAGTTGTGCTTCGATGGCGCCTTGGGTAATGCCGCGCGCGAGCAGTTCCTCAATGACTGGCAACAGCGTCGGCGCGTAAAAAGCGTTGACGGGGTGCGGATGGATTTTGCTCATGTTGTGCGCGCGTCTCCCGTCGCTCCGTTAGCCGCCAGCAAACGCTGATCGACGCTGAGGATCGCCTCGATCATCGCCCGCGCTGCTGGCGTCAGGGTAAAACCGGCGCGGCTGACAATGCCATAACCCAGTTGCAGCGCCGGCTCGTCATGGGGGACGTCGACAAAGTCGAGCAGCTCGATCAAGCCGCGATCAAGTTGTTCACGCAAGGCCTCAAGCGTGGCCAGCCCCACCGCGTCGGAGCGCAGCACTACGCGCTGGATCGCGTCGAATTGTGCGCACTCGACGCTCGGGGTGAAGTCCTGCTCACCAAGGATATCGGCGAGCACCTTGCGGATCATCGGTGGAATGCGCGTGCCGACGATCGGGTAATCGAGCAGGGCGCGCAAGCGCAGGTCTCCTTGCGCGACGAGCGGATGGCCGGCGCGGCAGAAAAACCGTCCCGGCCGCGTGCGCAGCAGGTGCACCTGATACTGTGGATCGCTGACAAAGTGCCGCGCGTCCGCGACGAAAAACTCGATCTGCTGCTCGCGCAACCACAACGTCAATTGCTGCCAGTCGCCCTGATGAAACCGCGTGCGAATTGCCGGGTGCGCCTGAATGAAATCGGCCAGCGCTTCCGGCACCAGCACCTGTGCCGGATACGGACCGCAACCGAATTGCAGTTCGCCGCCGGTGAGGCCGTTGTATTGCGTCAATTCGTTGTGCAGCGCCTGACTGCCAGCGAGCAGGCGCCGCGCATGTTGCAGCACCAGTTGGCCTTGCCCGGTCAGGCGAAATTCACGGCTGCTGCGCTCGACCAGCTCACAATCAAGGTCACGCTCCAGAGTCTGGATGCTGCGGCTGAATGCCGGTTGACTGAGGTTGATCGCCTCGGCGGCGCGACCGAAGTTGCGGTAATCAGCGAGGGCGACCAAATGGCGAAGCTGGCGAAGATCCATCATGCGTCTCCTGCATTTTGCGGATACTTTTAATGCATTGGATCGATAGCACGTCCGCTGGCATAAGTACACGCCTGTTCTTCGATGGCCGCCTTGATGTCTCAGCCTCTGTTCGCCTCCAGCGCGTTCACCCGCACGATTCTCGCGCATGCTCGCCAGTCCGGACTGTGCCCGCAACGCTTGATGGCGCGCGTGGGGATTTGCCCGTCAGTGCTCGCCGGGCAGCATCAAATGATCGCCGCACAAGCGGTTGAACAGTTGTGGCGTGAGTTTGAATGGTCAGGGGTAGCGCCGACGTTTGGCTGTGAACTGGCCGACGGGATGGCGACCGATTGCCTGCAAGGGCTGAATATCCTGCTCGACTCGGCGGCGACCTTGCGCGCCAGCCTGCAGTGCTTCATCGACTGCTTGCCGCAGGTGATCAACTACGTCGCGGTGGAGTTGGTCGAGGCGGGCGAATTGGCTCATATACACCTGCGTTCGCCGCAGGGGCAGCTGCATCATTTCGCTCTGGATGCTGCGGCGATAACGCTGGTGCGCAACATTGCCCGTCGATTGGGCGGGGCGCCTGGAGATTTGTTTGTGAGTGTCAGTCTGCGCCCGGCGCAATTGGCCGGTGGCTGGCTGCGTGAAGTGGGCATTGCGGTGGAGCGGGGCGAGCAGCTGTGCCTGACCTTGCCGCGATATAGCCTCGATCAGGCCTTGCTGGGCGCCAACCCGTTTCTGCACCAGAGCATGCTGCGTCACTGGCACGCTGAAACCTGCATACCAGCACGCCAGGATAATCTGACAATGGCGCGGCACTGGCTGACGGCGGGCGACCAACCGATCGAGCGGATCGCCGAGCGGCTGGGGTATCGCCAGCCGAGCAACTTTATCCGCGCGTTTCGCAAACAGTTCGGGATTACGCCGAAGCAGTTTCGGTTGAATCCGGGGCAGGTTTGTTGAAAGAAGGATTGAGGTGATTGATCGTTATTGAGGGTGCCAGCAAGATTTACCCCCTCACCCCAGCCCTCTCCCCCAAGGGGGCGAGGGGGAAAGGGAGCCGATCTTCATGGCGTTCGGAATCTGAGTTCAACTCGGTATCCCACGTCGGCATATCTCGTACATCCAACACAGTCAGTCCCCTCTCCCTCCGGGAAGGGGGCTTATGACTCATGGGAGCTGATGTGCGTGTTATTCAAAATTGCATTCAACTCGTTATCCCACGTCGGCGTATCTCGTACATGCAACTCGGTCGGTCCCCTCTCCCTCCGGGAGAGGGCTAGGGTGAGGGGCTTTTGACTTACGGCGTGACGATATTGAACTGCGCCCCGAAAGTATCCAGGCTGCCCATCAATAATCCGAATTTCTGACCATTGCCCTGCAACTTCACCAGTCCTTTATGCATCGCTGTCGGGAAGTCCAATTGCTTCAGGCTGATCTTCTCCAGCGTATCGCGGCTCAGGCTGACCCTCGCATCCGCCGCCGGATTCAAGCCGGCGCGGTGAGTCAGCACGCCGTTGCGCAAGGTCAGGGTGAAATCCTTTTGCACATCGTCGAACGTCCAGTTCAGCGTCAGGTCATGGGCCACGGCTTTGTCGCTGTCCAGGCGTACCGCGAGGTAGTCGAAGAACATTTCCGGACTCATCGCCCGGACCATATCCACCGATACGGTATTGGCTGACTGCGGCGGCACGCCGTTGCGCAGTTCCATCGCACCGGTCAGGTACATGTTGCGCCAGGTGGCGTTCTCGCTTTGATAACCCAGTTGTTCCAGCGTCTCGGCCTGCGCCTTGCGTGCGTCGGCGTTGTCCGGATCGGCGAACAGCAACTGATTGCCCAACTGCGCGGCCCAGCGGTAGTCCGCACTGGCCATCGCGCTGCGCATTTTCTCCAGCACCGACGCGGCACCGCCCATGGCCTCGACCGAGCGTTTCGCCGCATCCACCGGCGGCAGCGGATTGAGGTTGGCCGGGTTGCCGTCGTAGAAACCCATGTAGCGCTGATACACCGCGCGCGTATTGAAACTCAGCGAGCCGTAATAGCCGCGGGTGTACCACTTCTGATCGAGCGAGCCGGGCAGTTTCTTGATTGCTTCGGCAATTTCCAGCGGCGTCAGGCCCTGGTTGAGCAAATGCAAGGTGCGGTCGTTGATGAAGGCGTACATGTCGCGCTGATCGGCGAGCAGAGTACGAATGCGCTCGCCGCCCCAGGTCGGCCAGTTGTGTTGGGCGAACAGCACGTCCGCCTTGTCGCCGTAGCGGGCCAGGCTGTCATCGAGGTATTGCGACCAGGCCTTGGCATCGCGTACCTGCGCACCGCGCGGGGTTAGGATGTTGTGCATCATCTGCGTGGCGTTTTCGGCCATGCACAAGGCTTTCAATTCGGGCAGATAGAGGTTCATCTCCGCTGGCGCTTCGGTGCCCGGGGTCAGCTGGAATTCGACTTGCAGGCCAGCAATGGTGCGAGTTTCCAACGGCTCGGCGATCAGGTCGGTAGGCGCGATCAGCGTGACCGTGCCACCGCTGGGCGCACTCTTGCCGAGGCCAGCGTCGACCTGACCTTTTTCACTGCGCGGCAACAGGCTGCCGAATTGGTACTGCGCGCGGCGGCTCATGGCGTTGCCGGCCATGACGTTCTCGCTCATCACGTGTTCCATGAAGCCGACCGGCGCGTAGACCTTGACCTTGCCGGACTTGACATCGGCCTCGTCGATTACCCCGCGCACGCCGCCGAAATGATCGACATGAGTGTGGCTGTAGATCACCGCGACGACCGGTTTGCGCGGCCGATTGGCGTAGTACAGGTCCAGCGCAGTCCTGGCGGTTTCGGCCATGGTCAGCGGATCGATAATGATCAGCCCGTCGTCACCTTCGATGATGGTCATGTTGGCCAGGTCGAGACCGCGTACCTGATAGAGCTTGGGGCTGACCTCGAACAGACCTGCGTGGGCATTGAGCTGTGCCAGCCGCCAGAGGCTCGGATTGACCGATTCCGGCGCCTTGTCTTTGGCGAGGAAATCATAGGCATTGACGTTCCAGATGACTTTGCCGGCGGCATCCTTGATCTGGCCCTTGAACGGTGCGATCAGGCCTTTGCTGACGGATTCGAAATCGGTGCGGTCGCTGAACGGCAGGTTGTTCAGGACCGCAGCGTTGCTCGCGGCGGTTTGCGCGCTGGGCGCAACCAGGCCATCGGCAGCGAGCAGCGACTGACTCAGGCAAGCGGTGATCAGGCAGGTCAGCAGGCCGCGCGGGCTCAGGATGAAACGGGGCATGGGTGTCTCCGGTTTTTTTATCGTTATGGCCGAACAGCCAGCAGCTTAGGGCGCGTCCCGGAGTTGGCGATGATCATCAGCGGACAAAAACCATTCAGGGCCGCTATCCTAGGTCCAGGTTCACTGATCGGGTTTGCCCATGCTTGAGGTTCGCGACGTTTTCAAAAGCTATGCCACGCCACAGGGATTGTTGCCGGTGCTGCAAGGCGTTGACCTGACGCTGGAGGCCGGTGGCAGCCTGGCACTGATGGGCGAATCGGGCAGTGGCAAAAGCACGCTGCTGCACCTGGTGGCGGGGCTGGACAAGGTCGACAGCGGCAGCATCCGCAGCGGCGAACATCGCCTGGAAGCCATGAGCGAAGCGCAACTGGCCAACTGGCGGCGTACGGAAATCGGTCTGGTGTTTCAGCAGTTCAACCTGATCGGCAGCCTGCGCGTGGAAGACAATCTGGCCTTTCAGGCGCGCCTCGCCGGGCGCCATGAGCCGCGCTGGCAAGCGCATCTGGTGCAGCGTCTGGGTCTGGGCGATCTGCTCTCGCGGTATCCCGAGCAACTCTCTGGCGGCCAGCAGCAACGAGTCGCATTGGGCCGCGCATTGGCTTCGCAGCCGAAATTGCTCTTGGCCGATGAACCCACCGGCAGCCTCGATGAAGCGACCAGCGATGAGGTGCTGCGGCTGTTGCTGGAATTGCTCGATGACACGCCGACGACTTTGTTGATGGTCACTCACAGTCAGCGCGTTGCGGCACGTCTGGCTCAGCGCGTGGTGTTGTCGAACGGACGGGTCGCCTGATGATCTGGCGGCAAACCCTGCGCGCGCTGCTCAGCCACTGGCGGCGCCATCCCGTGCAGTTTTTCAGTGTGCTGACCGGGCTGTGGTTGGCCACCAGTCTGCTCACTGGCGTCGAGGCGTTGAACAGTCAGGCGCGCGACAGCTACGCGCGGGCCAGCCAGATGATCGGCGGTGAACCACAGGCCAGCCTGAGCACGCCAAATGGGGCACTGTTTCCCCAGCGCTGGTTTATCGAATTGCGCCGTCAGGGCTGGCCGGTGTCACCGGTGTTGCAGGGCCGGCTGACGCTCAAGGGCCACGAAGACCAGCGGATTCAGGTGATGGGCATCGAGCCGGTGTCGCTGCCGTCGGATTCGGCAGTGGCGGGGCAGGCGATGCCGATCGAGCGCATCGTCGAATTTTTCAGCCCGCCGGGCAGCACCTGGATTTCTCTGGACACCCTGCAAATTCTCGGCTTGCGCGAAGGTGATACACCGCAAACCGTAAACGGCCAAACCCTGCCGCCGCTGCTCGCGCAGAAGGACATGGCGCCGGGCCTGTTACTGGTCGACATCGGCGTAGCGCAAAGACTGCTCGACCAACCCGAGCAATTGTCGCGACTGCTGCTGCCCAAGGACTTTCATCAAGAATTACCAGCGAGTTTCACCGATCGCTTGCAGCTCAAAAGCAGCGGTGAAGAAAACAATCTCGCGCGGCTGACCGAGAGCTTTCACCTCAATCTTGATGCCCTTGGATTTTTGTCATTTCTGGTCGGCCTGTTCATCGTCCACGCCGCCATCGGTCTTGCTCTGGAACAGCGCCGAGGTTTGCTGCGCACGTTGCGTGCCTGTGGCGTCAGTGCACGAATGCTGATCGCGTGTCTGGTGGTTGAACTGGGTGTGCTGGCGCTGATCGGTGGATTGTTCGGTGTGATCAGCGGCTATTGGCTGGCCAGCGTGCTGCTGCCGGACGTTGCCGCCAGCCTGCGCGGTTTATATGGCGCGGAAGTGGCGGGGCAGTTGCGTTTGAGCCCCTGGTGGTGGTTCAGCGGCATCGGTCTGAGCCTGCTTGGCGCCTTGCTGGCCGGGGCCAATAGCCTGCTGCGGGCGGCGCGCCTGCCGTTGCTGGCGGTGGCTGATCCGCAGGCGTGGCATCAGCAATATTCGCGCTGGTTGCGTCGGCAGGGTTGGCTGGCGACAGCACTGCTGGCGATTGCGCTGGCGGCGCTGATTTGGGGCGACAGCCTGAGCAGCGGTTTTGTGTTGATGGCCGGGTTGTTGCTCGGTGCCGCGCTGGCCTTGCCGGTGCTGCTCAGCGCGTTGTTGAACCCGTTGCTCGGGCGCAGTCGTTCGGTGCTTGGCCAATGGTTTCTCGCTGATTGCCGCCAGCAACTGCCGGCCCTGAGTCTGGCGCTGATGGCGCTGTTGTTGGCGCTCGCCGCCAATATCGGCGCCGGCAGCATGACCGCCGGTTTTCGCCAGACCTTCAACGACTGGCTCGAACAACGCTTGAGCGCCGAGCTGTACATCAACCCGGCCAATCCGGCGCAGGCCCGCGAGATGCACAGTTGGCTCAAGCAGCAGCCCAACGTGACCGCTGTGCTGCCCAACTGGCAAGTCTCGGTGACGCTGCAAGGCTGGCCGGCCGACGTCTACGGCATCATCGATCACTCGTACTATCGCCAGCACTGGCCGTTGCTCGACAGCAGTGGCAGCGATCCGTGGGCCAAACTGGCCACGGATGATGCGGTGATGCTCAGCGAACAACTGGCGCGTCGCCTGAAAGTGAAGCCGGGCGAGCATCTGAACATTCCCACGCCAAACGGCACGTGGTCGCCGCGCATCGTCGGCATCTACGCCGACTACGGCAATCCGAAAGGGCATGTGCTGATCAGCAGTGAGCACCTGTTGCGCGGCTGGCCGCAACTGACGCCGAACCGATTCAATCTGCGCATCGATCCGCCACAGATTCCGGCGCTGCTCAACGCGTTGCAGGCGCGCTTTGAGCTGGACGACAGCCGCATCGTCGATCAGGCGCGGCTCAAGGGCTGGTCGGTGCAAGTGTTCGAACGCACCTTTGCCGCGACGGCGGCGTTGAACAGCCTGACCTTGGCCGTGGCTGGCGTGGCGCTGTTCATCAGCCTGCTGACCCAGAGCCAGAGCCGCCTCAGTCAACTCGCACCGCTGTGGGCGCTGGGCGTGACGCGCAAACAATTGATGCTGCTCAACCTCGGCCAGACCTGGCTGCTCGCCGTATTGACGTTGCTGTTGGCGCTGCCGCTGGGCATTGCTTTGGCATGGTGCCTGGATGCGGTGATCAATGTGCAGGCATTCGGCTGGCGCTTGCCGTTGCGGGTGTTTCCGTTGCAGTTGTTGCAACTGATGGGCTTGGCCTTGCTGGCGACTCTGTTGGCCTCGGCATGGCCCCTGTATTCGTTGTACCGCACGCAACCGGCGGATCTGCTGAGGACGTTTGCCCATGAGGACTAAATGGGTCGTGCTGATGATTGCGCTGCTGCTCGGTGGCTGCGATCAGCCTGCACCCGAGGAGAAGGGTTTTGCCGGCATGGGCGATCAGGCGCAATCGTTCACGCCGGTGGTGCCCGGTCGGGTGTTCAGTTTCCCCGCCGATCACGGCGCGCATGATGGTTTTCGCATCGAGTGGTGGTACGTCACCGCCAATCTCAAGGATCAGCAGGGCAACGATTTCGGCGTGCAATGGACGCTGTTTCGCAGCGCCCTGAAACCGCTCGCCGAGCAGGCCGGGTGGGGCAATCAGACGATCTGGCTGGGCCATGCGGCGGTCACTTCGCGCTCGGTGCACCACGCCGCCGAGCGCTACGCCCGGGGCGGAGTAGGCCAGGCCGGCGTGCGCCTGGCGCCGTTCGAAGCGTGGATCGATGACTGGATGTTTGCCAGTCAGGCGCAGGATCCGTTGCGCGATATGCAACTCAGTGCTCGTGACAAGAATTTCGCTTATCAACTGCGCCTCACCTCCAGCCGCCCGCTGGTGCTGCAAGGCGACAACGGTTTCAGCCAGAAATCCGAAGAAGGTCAGGCCTCGTATTACTACAGCCAGCCATTTTTCCAGGCCAGCGGCACGCTGCAAATCGATGGCCAGACCTACAGCGTCAGCGGCCCGGCGTGGCTCGATCGCGAGTGGAGCAGTCAGCCACTCACCGCCAATCAAACTGGCTGGGACTGGTTCTCCCTGCATCTGGACAGTGGCGAACATGTGATGCTTTACCGCATGCGGCAGAAGGACGGCGCGCCTTATCTGACCGGCACCTGGATCGCCGCCGATGGGCAAATTCAGACGTTGCGCAGCGAGCAGATCAGCCTTGTGCCGCAGGACACGGCAAAGGTTGCCGACCGACCGATGCCGGTGAAATGGTCGATCCGCATTCCAGACAAGCAACTCGATATCAGCGTTGATGCGCTCAATCGCAATGCGTGGATGGATTTGCGTATTCCTTACTGGGAAGGTCCGGTGAAGATTGATGGCAGCCATCCTGGCCAGGGCTATCTGGAAATGACCGGGTATTAACTGCGGCACCGCTTTCTTCCCTGTGGGAGCGAGCCTGCTCGCGAAGGCTTTTTGTCAGGCTGTGAGGATGTTTGACCGAGTACATATCCGTTGCTGCGGTAACGGCGGCTTAGGGTTTCGCCCTTACGGCGACTTACTTTTTTACAAGCGCCAAAAAAAGTAAGCAAAAAACGCTAGCTCCTGCGTTCGGCCCTCGCAGGCTCGGGTTCCTTCGCTCCGGGACTGATCCGGGCGCAGCGGCTACGGTTTGCTTCGCTGCACCTCCTTCCGCTGTGTCTGGCTGCGCCAGACGGTCGCTGCGCTCCCACGCCCGGCTCAATCCCTCCGCTCAGCCTTCCGACGTCGCCGGTGGATCTAGATCAAAAGCAGGCGAGCTGAAACTCGACCCAAGGGCGAATGCTCATCGTGTAGGAGCTGCCGAAGGCTGCGATCTTTTGATCTTGATCTTGATCTTGATCTTGTAGGAGTGAGCCTGCTCGCGATGGCTATCTCAAAAAAAACGATGAATAGCAGGTTTACCCGATCCCTGTGGGAGCTGGCTTGCCAGCGATGGCGTCAGCAAGGTCGCCACTAATCAAACCGCTCGGAACTCTCCCTTCGCCAATAGGCTCTACCCAGAAACCCGCCATTTTCGGACTCACCCATGAGCGACGACGTGCAACTCCCAGACCTCAACACCTGGCAACGCCTGTTCGACGATCAGACCCTTTGGCAGCAATCGCCCGACGCTCACTATTTCGATCTGCAGCGCATCGCCGACGACCTGCTCGGCCAAGGCGCGATCGATCTTGAGCAATGGCAGTTGCTACGCGCCAAGGCCGACGATTTGCACAAGCAAACGCCTGAGGTCAACGTCGCCCGCGAACTTGACGATCCCGAAGCCTGAGGACTACCGCCGTGAATACAACCGTCAATCAGAACGACAACCCCGACGAACCGCGCCCGGCCGGCGAAACCGAGCGCGACAACGACGCCCTGCGCCCGACCGATCCCAAGCAGCGGCAGGACAGCGGCAAAGGCACCGCAAGCGGCGAATCCACCGCCCAGGAAACCGCCAAACCACATACCCGCGGCCCACAAACCCAAGTCAAGCCCTGAACAGCGTCTATGCTCACTGGCACGCCCGCCGCTGAAGTGTTTTCGGTGGCGGGTGTCGCCATTTCATCACAGGGAAAGTAATGCATATGAAGCTCGACGCTCTGGCCAAGGCCATCACTCTCGCTACGCTGCTTTCTGCCGCCAGTTTCGGCGCTTTGGCTGCCGATATTCCGTTATCCGCCGCCGTTGAGGCCGATTCCGTTACCACCAAAGTGCTCGCCGTCGATCCGGCCAATCACCAGGTCGTGCTGGAAGGCCCCGAGGGTCGTCAGGTCCACGTTCAGCTCAGCGACAAAGCGAAAAACCTCGCCAATCTCAAGGTGGGCGATTTGGTAAAGATTGAGGTACAGCGGTCTGTCGCCGCTTATCTCGACACCGATGTGGATAAAGGTCTGCCAGGCACCACCGAACGCACCGGCGAACTGCGCAAGGCGCCGGGCAGCGACAACCCGGGCGGTGAGGCCTATCGGCAGGTTCAGGTGCAACTGAAAATCACCAAAATTGATTTGAAGACCAATCAGGTAACCCTCGAAAACCCGTCCGGACAATCGAAGACGCTCGATGTGAAGAAGCCGGAGATTCAAGCCAAATTGAAAGATTTGAAAGTAGGGCAGAGCGTTATTGTCACTTACACCGATATCCTGAAAGTGACTAGTCAGCACGATAGTTGAGTAATCGCTCTACAAGTTGATTGTTCTTGTACAACTTTAGGTATGAGAACAATCATATAAATGTTTTTTGTCGGACAATTCTCGGGGAAAATCGATAAACACAGTTTTTAACTTTTCAGTTCAAAAATTTCATCTTTCTACCTGACGACATATGCATTGGATTGAATTAAAATCCTCCGCGTTCGCCCAGTGTCAGGGCTCTTTACCGGTGCAAGGATTGCCAGGCCGTAACACTGGGCGAACTCCACCACCGTGACAGATGTATGCAAAATCAAAATACAAAAAAGGGCGACTTTGAAGTCGCCCTTTTTTATTGTTTTCGATCATGTCGCAGCTGGCATCCCGGCTTTGGCCTGCTGCCCTTGCAAGCGCTTCAGAGTCTGCTGATACATCTTCGTACGGCGGTGATCCTTGCCGTACGTGCCTGCCGCCGCTACGGTGCCGGCCTGGATGTGATCCAGATAGCGGAAGATTTTCCGCGGCGAGAGAAACCTGACGCCATAGCCCAACCCGACCATTCGATCCTGCAGGGTGTAACCAGGTACCTCCTCATCCATGCAGAAGTGCAAACCCAGCGACTTCATCAGCCGCGCATTCCACAGCGTGCAGAAACTTTTCAGATGCGTTTCCTTATACGGGCGTGGCGGTTTTGAACGCAGGCCAAGATGAACTTTGAGCCGACGAA
>NZ_RAZO01000221.1:0-2817 GCF_004307535.1 Pseudomonas sp. Sample_9 | reverse complement strand
CTCGTAATCGGAGTAGATGTCCGGTGCGACAACGGACATAACTAGCGAAACGTTAATTGATATCGGAGAGCTATCATGACCACAGGAAATAAAAATCCAGGTAACTTCGCAAACGATCGTGAAAAGGCATCTGAAGCCGGCAAGAAGGGCGGTCAGTCGTCCGGCGGCAACTTCGCCAACGACCGTGAAAAAGCATCCGAGGCTGGCCGCAAAGGCGGTCAAAACAGCCACGGCGGCGGTCGCAAGTCCTGAGCAAGCGGTACAAGGGCAGCCTCGCTGCCCTTTGAAATCAGCTGATGGAGCGCAATCATGAGCATGGCAACAGATTTCGCACGAGGCGAAGTGCAACGAAACAAGGGAGCAGAAGTTTATCCCGAAGCAGCGCGCAGTTCGCACGTGACGAAGTCGGATATTCCACCGGTGTCACCTTGTGTTGAACGACAGCAGATCAGTCCGAGGCACAGGGAGAGCGTTCAGCAGGAATGTTATGAGCGCCGGGAATTGGCAGTGAATTCTGAAAACTCCCGAACACCGGATACAACGCCAACTTATGAGCGCTCTTCTTAGCACGAGGGTCAAACTTGTAGTTACAAGACAAGCCAGACCAACCAACGCAAACGACATCAGTAAACTTTATGAGCACTTGGCGAATAACGACGGCACGCAGTTTGTGCATCCTTGATTCGCCATGTGCCTATACAGAGAAATGAGGAAGTTTGAAATGGCACAAGATAAACAACAAGGCAGCATGTCAGTTAACGAAGCAGGAAAAAAAGGTGGTGAAGCCACTTCGGCTTCGCACGACAAAGAGTTCTATCAGGAAATCGGCAGTAAGGGCGGCCAGAACAGTGGCGGCAACTTCAAGAATGATCCTGAGCGCGCCTCCGAAGCCGGCAGCAAGGGTGGCCAGAACAGCGGTGGCAATTTTGCCAACGACCGGGACAGAGCGTCCGAAGCCGGCAGCAAGGGCGGCCAGAGCAGCGGCGGGAACTTCGCCAACGATCGGGAAAAAGCCTCTGAAGCCGGACACAAAGGTGGTCAAAACAGCCATGGTGGCGGGCGCAACAGTTGATGCGCCGGGTGCAGGGGAGCGTGGCTCCCCTGCCCACTTTCATTCAAGCGAAATTACAGCTATTGCTTAGGAGTCCTGACCAGCCGAGGGAATCGCCATGCCTGTTCATGTCATCAACTTCACCGGCCCGATCAATGCCTCGACGTGCGGCCAACTGATCGATAAAGCCTCGCTCGCCGTAAAGGAAGATGCACCCAGACTCATCGTCAACATCGCCACCATGGGCGGTGAGTGCAGTTACGGCTTCACCATGTACAACTTCCTGCTGGCCCTGCCAATTCCGGTGCATACGCACAATCTGGGAACGGTCGAGTCAATGGGCAATATTGTCTTTCTCGCCGGCCAGCGCCGCACCGCCTGCACCCACAGCAAGTTTCTGTTTCATCCTTTCCATTGGCACCTGCAAGGTTCAGTCGATCACTCGCGCATGTCGGAATACGCCATGAGCCTGGATTATGACTTGCACCTCTACGCGCAGATCGTCGCCGAACGTACGACTAACGGGAAAAACGCGTTGGAGACAGAGAAGTACCTGACCGCAGCTCCACGCATCATCAATCCTGAAGAAGCCTTGCATTCAGGTCTGATCACTGCAGTTGAAAACACAGAAGTTCATGCCGACCTTGTCTGCTCGTGCATTTACTCCTGAACTCCGATTGAATAACGCGTCGTAGCGGGCGCGTTCCTGTCTCCACACTCTTCTAAGCGATCGATATTTCGACAGAACTTGTACAGATTTAGCCCGCCGTACAGGCCCTCCAAGCGCCCAACCAGCCGGTCATCACGCCCGCATCAATTTCTCTGAATTATTCATTTCGCCAGATATCCCTCTTCTTAAGCAGCCGGAGGAAATGTATGAGCGGAGCGGATTTGTACGTGATCGAGTACCTGTTACATGGAAAGCCCAGGTCATTCGTCATTCGCACAAGAAACATGAACAATGCCGAAGCGTGGCAGTGGGCAAGTTGCGACGCGGGTATCGCACCCATTCCCCGCCCCGGTCGACCTCCGTTGAAACGTTTTTCCAAACCGATGGCGGAACGCTTTGGCGTGACCGAGGTGCAATGGCGAGAATCGGTACCTCTGGTCTGGGAGGAGGATCACGTGAAATGACAGAACACACATTGAAGTTCGGTTTCGGCCGATCCTGGGATGACGAGATGGCAGAAAACGCCGCGATGTTCCGCGAAGCCGATCTGCTCGAAGAAGCGGCTTACAGAATCATCGAGGACGACACGGACAATCCTGAAGCCTGGGCCCGTTTCAGCGAAGCCAAGGCTCTGGCCGACGCCAAGCGAACGGCGGCCTTTCAGGACTGGATGCGCATCAAGCGTGCGATGAGCAAACCGCGCTCCAAATAGCGGATTTGCGCATCATGGCTTGAGGATCAGCAGCGGTTCGCCTTTCGGCACGACGTAAGTGGCCAGTTCTACGCCTTTCTCGCTGCCAATGTTCTTCGCCACATGCGCGACGCCCGCCGGAATGAACAACGAATCGCCGGCCTTGAGTATCACCGGCGCTCTTCCTTCGAGCTGATATTCAAAGGTGCCACTGATGACGTAGGCAACTTCCACGCCGGGGTGCGCATGCCGAGGCGAAGTGACGCCAGCGTCAAAATCGATACGCGCCTGGATCACTTCGCGATTGTCAGCGCCGAGATCCTGGCGAACCAGATCGGTGCGGCTCAAGCCTTTCTGCCAGCTCGTTGCCGGCGCATCCGCCGCATGGGCGAAGCCGGTCAGGGA
>NZ_RAZO01000441.1:0-2896 GCF_004307535.1 Pseudomonas sp. Sample_9 | reverse complement strand
TCGCTGCCCTGCCCCGGCTCGCTCTCGGCGACGATCTGCCCGCCGTGGGCTTCGACGATGCCCTGGGTGATGTACAAACCCAGGCCCGTACCGGTCGGGTTGCCTTCCTTCACCGTCCAGTAACGATCGAACACATGCGGCAGATGCTCCTTGGGAATGCCTTCACCACTGTCGCGCACGATAAAGACAATCTCATCGCCCACCGACTTGGCGTGGACGCCGACGGTGCCCATGCGCGGAGTGAACTTGATGGCGTTGCCGACCAGGTTCGACAGCACCTGGAACAGCCGCTCGGGGTCAGCGTGGATGCGCAAATCAGGATCGGCCTGGAAGGAAATGCTGATGTCCTTGACCTGAGCCAGCGGCGACAGTAATGCCTGCGCCTCCTCAAAGATAAGCCCGACCTCCAGCGCTTGCGGGGTGATGGAGTAGCGCCCGGCGTCGATTTTCGAGGTATCGAGCAGGTCTTCCAGAAGCGTGTTCATCCGCGCCGTGGCCTGCTGCATGGTGTCGATCGCCGTGGAGATGCGCCGCGAGGTGTGCGCGCCTTCCGAGCTGAAGGCTTTCTGCATCATGCCGCAGAGCATGGAAATCACCGTCATCGGGTTGCGCAGGTCATGGGAAACCACCGCTACCAGATCATCGCGCGCCTGCACAGCCGCCTGCTCGCGACGTACCTGACGGGCCAGATCGTTTTCCAGCGCCGAGCGGCGCAGATCGTTGGCGGCGAACCGGTCACCGTGGCTCCACTTGGTGGAGATCCCGGCCATCTCGACCTTCCAGATCTCGAACGAGGTACGCGGACGCAGGCGCATCCCGGCGTCGGAGTTTTCCAGATCCAGCGGCTTGCGCGGGTCGCCGCTCCAGTTGATGTTTTCCTTCACTTCCGGACGGAACCACAGCACGCCGTTGTCCACCGGTTTGGGCAGGCTCATGGCGAGCACACCACTGGCCACCGACTGAAACTGCGCCGCCGGCGGGTAAACGCTGGACAGGTTATGGCTGGCAAACACCGGCTCGCCGCGCGCCTGCAACCATTTGTGCAGCGCGCGAATTTCTTCCGGCGCCGGGCAGTTGCCGTAACGGTGCAACTGTTTGTCTTCGATGATCGCGATACCGCCGGCATTGACCAGCGCCATCAGCGTTGCAGGCTGCTGGGCGAGGCCGTCGAAGACGTTCTGCGGCGAATCGATCATCGCCTGATTGAGCCGCGCCAACGCCTCGACCTTCTCTTCACGCTGACGGGTCAGCTCAAGGGTTTCCATGGCACTGATCTGCAACGACAGGACCTGGCCGATGGTCTGGCAGGCCATGCGCAATTCATGCGGCACGTGCAGCGGCTGGCGGTTGCCGCAGCTGATCAGGCCCCAGAGCTTGTCGCCCTTGAGCAGGGAGATGCTCATCGATGACAGCACGCCCATGTTCTTCATGTACTGGCAGTGAATCGGCGAGACGCTGCGCAGCGTGGCGAAACTGAGGTCCAGCGGCGTCTGCGTGTCCGGGCGCAGCTTCGGCACCAGCGGCACTGGCTGATAATCGGCGTTGGGGATGATCCGCAGCCAATTGGTGCGATACAGCTCGCGCGCCTGCTCGGGAATGTCCGAAGCCGGGAAGAACAGGCCGTTGAACACTTCCATCGATGGATCGGACGCTTCGGCGATGACCTGACCGTGGCCCTCCTCCTCAAAGCGATAGATCAGCACCCGGTCGTAACCGGTCATCGCCTGGATTTCCTTGACGCTGATGTCGTACAGGGCCTGCAGCGTGGTCGCCGCTTGCAGGCGCTGGAGCATGCGGCCCAAGTGGGTGTTGACGCCGGCGACGTTGCGCGGCTGGAAGTTCTTCACATGAATTTCCAGCTCGAGAATCAGCACACCCTGATGGCGGTGCAGCAAACCTTCGAACTCAGTGCCATTGAGCTCGAAGCGCAGCGGCGCCGCCTCGGAGAACGTCGCCTGTTGCAACGCTTGCAGCACTTGCGCGGTGTGTTCGGCGCCGATCAGGCTGTGCAGCGGCTGGCCGATCAAGGATTCGGGCGCGCGGGCCAGCAGGGTTTCGACGTTGGCGCTGACCTGAATGATCTGCAGCGCAGGCTCGGTCAGGGTCAGCAGCAGACCATGGGGCTGGATCGCGCCAGGAAAGCGGATCGGCTCGTCGGCACAGTTGGCCAGCAGTTCTTCAAAGGCTTGTGGGTCTTGCGGGTTCATGCCAGTACCTCCTGGCGCTCGAGCCATTGCTCGAAACAGCTGAATGTGGTTTGTGCTGCGCTGACCACGGCCGCGCGTTCGCTGGCCGCCATGGGCCGGTTGCTCAGGTATTCGATGAACTCACGCCAGCGCCGCCCGGTGGCCGCGCCGTAGACATCGAGAAACGCGGCGCCGTTGTCGGCGTCCAGATTCAGCCGCGCGGCGATCTCCCGGCGCAGGATCTGCCCGCCGAGGGTCGCGCCTTCGAGCACGTACAAAACGCCGAGACTGGCGGCGCTGGAGTCGATCACCGGCAATTCCTCGCACAGCGGCAGATCATTGGCCGTCGCGCCCAGCGCGCGCAGGTCGGCGTGCAAGGTCTCGGCTTTCAGACGAGGCGTCAGATTGAAATCGTCCGGGACCGCGCCACTGGCGAGTAACGCCCGTTCCAGCGGCTGATAAAAACCGTAATAGGCCGCCATCAGGCGCTCGAAAGCGGCGGTATCGAGGGTGTCGGAGAAAAAGGGAAGGCGTTTTTCCAGTGCGATGTGCAGTTCGGCTGTGCCGGCCCGCAGATCCTGCAGCACCGGTGGCACATAAACCTCACGGGCCTTTGCTTGCATGTAGATCGCTCTTGGTGGGACCCGGCAGGGGCCATTCTGGGTGGGCTCGACGTGGGGGGAATTTATCACGCCACGCAGCTTTTTCTG